>NZ_CM001240.1:5716278-5841278 GCF_000230835.1 Clostridium sp. DL-VIII | reverse complement strand
TAATATCGAGGGTGTGACGAAGAAGGATAGGATGTGCTAGCTATTGGATGCTAGTCTAAGCGTTTAGGGAGTTGGGATTGGCAAATCCGTTCCAACAATTCTGAGGCGTGATGGGGAAGGTTCCACGGAACCGAAGTATCTGATTCCATGCTTCCAAGAAAAGCATCTAGAGAGAGAAGTAGTGCCCGTACCGCAAACCGACACAGGTAGATGAGGAGAGAATCCTAAGGCCGACGGAAGAATTGCAGTTAAGGAACTAGGCAAATTGACCCCGTAACTTCGGAATAAGGGGTGCCTACGGAAACGTAGGTCGCAGAGAATAGGCACAAGCAACTGTTTAACAAAAACACAGGTCT
Source organism: Clostridium sp. DL-VIII (assembly GCF_000230835.1). Lineage (NCBI taxonomy): Bacteria > Bacillati > Bacillota > Clostridia > Eubacteriales > Clostridiaceae > Clostridium > Clostridium sp. DL-VIII. The sequence continues at coordinate 5,840,922 of NZ_CM001240.1, read as the reverse complement.
CTGCTAAAGCGAAAGCTGATGTATAGGGGCTGACGCCTGCCCGGTGCTGGAAGGTTAAGGGGAATACTTAGCGCAAGCGAAGGTATGAACTTAAGCCCCAGTAAACGGCGGCCGTAACTATAACGGTCCTAAGGTAGCGAAATTCCTTGTCAGGTAAGTTCTGACCCGCACGAATGGCGTAATGACTTGTGCACTGTCTCAACTGCAAATCCGGCGAAGTTGTAGTGCGAGTGAAGATGCTCGCTACCCGCGATTGGACGGAAAGACCCCGTAGAGCTTTACTGTAGCTTAGCATTGAATTTCGGTATTGTCTGTACAGGATAGGTGGGAGACTGGGATACCAGGGCGTCAGCTTTGGAGGAGTCGTTGTTGGGATACCACCCTGATAGTATTGAAGTTCTAACTGGATGCCATGAAACTGGTGACAGGACATTGTTAGGTGGGCAGTTTGACTGGGGCGGTCGCCTCCTAAAATGTAACGGAGGCGCCCAAAGGTTCCCTCAGAACGGTCGGAAATCGTTCGAAGAGTGCAAAGGCAGAAGGGAGCCTGACTGCGACACTTACAAGTGGAGCAGGGACGAAAGTCGGGCTTAGTGATCCGGTGGTACCTCGTGGGAGGGCCATCGCTCAACGGATAAAAGCTACCTCGGGGATAACAGGCTGATCTCCCCCAAGAGTTCACATCGACGGGGAGGTTTGGCACCTCGATGTCGGCTCGTCGCATCCTGGGGCTGAAGTAGGTCCCAAGGGTTGGGCTGTTCGCCCATTAAAGCGGCACGCGAGCTGGGTTCAGAACGTCGTGAGACAGTTCGGTCCCTATCCGTCGCGGGCGTAGGAAATTTGAGAGGAGCTGTCCTTAGTACGAGAGGACCGGGATGGACTGACCTATGGTGTACCAGTTGTTTCGCCAGAAGCATAGCTGGGTAGCTAAGTCGGGAAGGGATAAACGCTGAAAGCATCTAAGTGTGAAGCCCACCTCAAGATGAGATTTCCCATAGCATAAGCTAGTAAGACCCCTTGAAGACTACAAGGTTGATAGGTCAGAGGTGTAAGTATGGTAACATATTTAGCTGACTGATACTAATAGGTCGAGGGCTTGACCAATATAATCAAGTTGTAAATACATTAAGTAACTATGTGCAATTTTGAAAGAACAAAATCTTTCAATTGAATAGATCTCGTGATGATGGCATAGAGGTAACACTCCTTCCCATTCCGAACAGGAAAGTTAAGGTCTATAGCGCCGATGGTACTGCATGGGAGACTGTGTGGCAGAGTAGGACGTTGCGAGGTAAGATAAAAGATAGCTGATATGGCTATCTTTTTTATTTAATACAGAGTTATTTTTAATGATATTATCAATCAGTGCCATTATCAGTCAGAATGACTGGAAAAAGCTCGTTAAATATTTTGATTCCAAGCTTTTCAGAAAGTAGATCAAATACCTCAATTACACACTCTTGAGTTTTTTCAGCAAGTGCAAAAATTAGCATTAGAGAACAGTTGCGGAAAAGCATGGTTAAAAAGACTTGTTTGCTGTTCCCACGACCGCCCTCCACAGTGTCCATTTCTACAACCTGAGATTCTGGTTTGGTTTTAAGTAGGGTAGAAAAGTCGTCATAAGTGCGACCTATACGAAATTCCCTTGCAGAAAGGCTAATCCTTGTACCTTTTTTACGTTCCTTACATTTGTAGCGTACGCGACGCCTTAAATCAATGTTCTTAGCGGTAAAAACACCTTTATCGATATAGTTATAAAGCGTCCTGCGGCAGCAAGGTATTTCGTGACCGTGATGGGCATAAATATGAGCGACTGATTGTCCTTGTTTAAGCAAAGGTGAAATTATATTATCTAGTATAGTGATGTCAGCTGGAGATTGATTAATTCCGTCTCTGCATGAAACTAAAAGTTCCTGAGAAGCCATATCAGCCCGTTGTGCAGAATAAAGTGCGTGTTGAAGTGTACACCTTTTAATCTTTTGGCAACCGTTGCAGACATAAGGAGCTTTTTGAATTTTAGGACATACTTTTATAGTGTAATCAGGACAAAGTTCTTTACAGTCTGCTTCGCGGGACGGATTATAGCAGCTCTTGCAGAGTTTAACGCAATCCTTTCTTTCACATAAGAAGCGAATCTGACAGTTTTTTTTGAGGGCACATGCAAGCTTTGCTTTAGCTCCATCTCTCTCAGGAAAAAAACGATATTTTTTAACTTCTTTTGCAACAGTGCTAGGATGTTTTTTTATCTTTCTAGCGATAGCAGCAAAGGATTCACCGTCTAATAGACCTTTTTCAATCACAATGCGTTGAGTTGTTGTTAGATGTTTACAATCATAATTCTTATTCACTATAATTACCTCCAATAATATTAGAGGAATCCACTTACATATAAATTGTATCACCTTGTATCAAAAAATAGTGCAATACTAAAGTCATTAATCAAGAATTTAGTATTGCAATCAAGAAGTTACTTTTTCATTTTAGCCATTGTTTTTAATTTTGCTATTGACTTAGAGTTAACTCGAAACAATATAATAATAAGTGTATCTTTATGTAATATATGTATTATTAGGAGGATTTTGAAATGGAGAAGTCAAAAGTTTATTTTACTAATATGAAAGTAACTGGAAATGAAAATTTATTACAGAAATTAAAACGTTTAGTTAAAGCTGCAGGAATTGATCAAATTGACTTTGATAAAAAATACACAGCAATCAAAATTCATTTTGGAGAGCCTGGAAATTTAGCATTTTTACGTCCCAACTTTGCTAAAGTTATAGTGGATTCTGTTAAAGAATTAGGCGGAATGCCATTTTTGACAGATTGTAATACTTTATATGTAGGTGGAAGAAAAAATGCTCTTGATCATTTGAATTCTGCTTATACAAATGGATTTAGCCCTTTTTCAACAGGCTGTCATATATTAATAGGCGATGGATTAAAGGGTACCGATGAAGCTTTAGTTCCTGTTATTGGTGGGGAATATGTAAAAGAAGCTAAAATAGGACATGCTATTATGGATGCAGATGTATTTATTTCTTTAAATCATTTTAAAGGACATGAATTAACTGGATTTGGTGGAGCTTTGAAAAACATAGGTATGGGCTGCGGTTCACGTGCTGGAAAAATGGAAATGCATAGCAGCGGAAAGCCAAGTGTTTCTCAAGATAAATGTGTTGGTTGTGGAATGTGTGCTAAGAATTGCGCACATAGTGCAATTACTCTTGAGGAGAAAAAAGCTTCCATTAATCACGATAAGTGTACTGGCTGCGGACGATGTATAGGCTCTTGTCCTATGGATGCTGTTATGCCTGCATCAGATGAATCTAATGACATATTAAATAAAAAAATAGCTGAATATGCTTGGGCAGTATTAAATGGAAGACCAAATTTCCATATTAGTTTGGTAATTGATGTATCTCCATATTGTGATTGTCATGCAGAAAATGATGTACCAATTGTTCCTGATGTTGGAATGTTCGCATCTTTTGATCCGGTTGCCTTGGATATTGCATGTGCTGATGCAGTAAACAATCAGCCTGTAATGAGTGGAAGCCTTCTTGAGAAAAATGGTTGTGAGCATCATGACCACTTTACTGATGTCAGCCCTGAAACTGATTGGAAGGTTGCAGTCGATTATGCAGTAAAATTAGGACTTGGAAATAAAGAGTATGAACTTATTACAATATAAGATAAGTATTTTGTGATATGCTAATAAGCATTTTAAATCATAAAAAACATACCCTTATATTATTTTAAGAATAATAGTTAACAAATAGTGAAAAAATACCTTTAACTTAATTAATAAAGTTGGAGGTATTTTTTATGAAAATAGAAGGTTATTTCAGTGGAATTAAAGCTGCTAATGAGGCAGTAGAAACGTTAAAAAAAGTTGGTATAACAGATGCAGTAGCAGATATAAATGAGCATTATACAGGAGTTGATAATCCAGGGGGGAATACTCCAACTACTGATAGTAGTACTGGGAGTTTATCGAGTTATGTACTTAGAAGTGACGAGGGTTTAAGTGATTCAAGGCTTGGTCCAATGGCAGCTGCAAGTCCAATGGTAAGCGGCATGGGAAGATTTGAAGAAATTGCAGATGCAAATTATAGGGTAATTGTAAATGTAGATGGTCCAAATGAAGAGAAGGCAAAGCAAATTATAAATAAAATGGGAGGAGATCTAAGAGATCCTAACTTTAAAATGCCAAAAGGATTGGAAAATGTATCTCTGGATGATTTAATGAGCATTATGATAAATGATACAATTAGAAGTGAAGATTAATTATATGCAAAACAGTAAAAATAAATTACACTATAAGTATGTTAATTATACCATAGTGTAGTTTTATTTTTGGAGGTAATAAAATGTTAAAGATAGGATGTCATTTATCAGCATCAAAAGGTTTTAAAAATATGGGAGAAGAAATTATTAAGCTAGGAGGGAATACATTTCAATTTTTTACTCGTAATCCAAGAGGAAGTAAAGCAAAAGCAATTGATGAAAAGGATGTAGAAGAATTCCTAAAATTAGCTAAGGAAAATAATTTTGTTACAATACTAGCTCATGCACCATACACTCTAAATCCTTGTTCTGCAGATGAAAACACAAGAAGTTTCGCAAGAGAAATTATGGAAGATGATTTAGTAAGAATGGAATACATACCAAATAACTTTTATAATTTTCATCCAGGAAGCCATGTTAAACAAGGAACAGAAATTGGAATTAAATATATATCAGATATGTTAAATTCAGTATTAAAACCAGAGCAGACAACAACTGTTTTACTTGAAACAATGGCAGGGAAAGGTACTGAAATTGGACGTACATTTGATGAATTGCAAGAGATTTTAAGCAGGGTAGAACTATCAGATAAGATGGGTGTCTGTCTTGATACTTGTCATGTGTATGATGGAGGATATGACATTGTAAATAACCTAGATAGTGTATTAGAAGAATTTGATAAAAAGATTGGATTAAATAAATTATGTGCAATACATCTAAATGACAGTATGAATCCATTTGAAAGTCATAAGGATAGGCACCAAAAAATAGGAGAAGGCTCTATTGGGATAGAAGGAATTAAAAATATTATTAATCATCCAAAACTTTGCAATCTGCCATTTTTTCTTGAAACACCAAATGAGTTAGAAGGTTATGCAAAGGAAATAGAGCTATTAAAGAGTCTTTATAAAATGTAATAATATATTTATTTAAAGAGTGAATTAATTAATAGGTATCATTAATAAAGTATTTCTAATAAGTAGAAAGAATTTTAATGTAGATTTATTATGTATAACGTTATGAAGGATTTGAAAGATTATGGTATACTTAGAATATTAAATATACATATAAGGTGGAAGAAATATGAAGGTAAGAAGATATTTTAGTTTTATTCTAATAACAATGTTAACATGTTTATTTGTGCTAGTTGGCTGTGGAATTGTTAATAATAAAGAAGAATCTAATACTCAATCTAAAACAAGTGAAAGTAATGAGAACAGTCCATCAAGCGAGAGTAAGGACTTGCCCATAGCGACTATAACAGTAGACGGATATGGTGTTATCCAAGCAGAATTATATCCAGAGACTGCTCCAAATACAGTCAATAATTTTATAGATTTAGCAAATAAAAATTTGGCTCAACACCAAAATATGTTCTTGACAGCTTAAGCTGTCAAGAAATGGTTATTACATTCTAATAAAATTCTTCCTTTGTAGTAGTCTTTATTCCTTGTAAAATAGTGTCTGCGTTGAATTGCTTTAATTTTACCGTTTCTACCTTCAACAGCGGCATTGGTATATCTACAATGATGATAGTTAATTATTTCTTGTCTCCAGTTTTCAAAAGTAACCAAAGCACGTTCTACCTCAGGTATATTTAGTGAATGTCCTTTTTTACACCATTTATCAAATACATTTGTTGCCTGTATAACACTTGAACAACAGTCATACCACTCAATAAGTTCCTCTTTCCACTCATATACTGCTTTTAGGTCAGGTGATAATGACAACAACTGCTGGAGCATCTCAACCTCTTTTGATGTAAGATATTCATTCCGTTTTTCAAGTACTGATTTATTTCTTTTCAATACTGTCCGTGCCGCAGGAGTTAAATCACAACTTATGCGTTTTCTTACGCCTCTAAGAGCTTCCATAGTATAGCTATTAACATGAAACCTATCCGCAATACGTATAGCATCTGGGTATACTTCTTTTGCAAATGTGTGATAATATGGAGCCAAATCCATTACTATAGCAAAAGGTCGGAGCTCAAAAAGTTCTGGATTTACAGTCTTATGACTTCTAAGCTCTTCAAGTTTTCTTCCTGGAATTATTTCAAGTAATGTTCCGTTACGAAGGTCATGAATTCCAGTATTATAACTATGTCCTTTCCTTATAGCAAAATCATCCATTCCAAGTATAAGCTTGTTAGTGTTAGAACTTTCTAATATAACTTTTGCTTGCAATTGTGGAACAACATAGTCAATATAATTTTTATATATTCTTTCAACTGTAGAATATGGTATTTTCAATGTTCTAGCACAGTGAATAACCGTTGCTCCTGGTACTTTAGTTGCAATAAACTCTTGAAATTCATTAGTATAACGACTCTTTCCAGTCAGGAATGAATATTGCCATGAAAAAGAGGCATTACAATCCTTACAGGACATTCTTATTTTAGGAACCTTTAATATTACCTCGTTTTGAAATATAGGAAGATGCCTTACTCTTCTAATTCCAGATGAGCCTCGTCTTATTATTTTAAAACTCTTACAGCACGGACAAGGTTGAGTATATTCTGTAGGTTGGATTTCAATACAAATTCTATCTTCAAAACCATAGATAAAATTGATAACATTTATTCCTTGTAAATTTAATATATTAGTGATATCCTGTAATTGCATTTAAACTCCTTCAATTCTATTGGATTAGTCACTTATAGAATACAGGAATTTGAATGCATTTTTCATTTAATTTTATAATTATTTTATGTCAAGCACAGTTTTTAGTGTTGAGCCAAAAATTTCTATAATAACTTGAAATTTCATAGAGTAATTAAAGGCTTTATGATTCAAGGAGGAGATCCAAAAGGAGATGGAACTGGAGGACCTGGATATTCAATAAAAGGTGAATTCACATCAAATGGTTTTCCGAATGGTCTGAAGCATACAAAGGGTGTTCTTTCCATGGCAAGGACACAAGATCCTGATAGTGCAGGAAGTCAGTTTTTTATAATGTCAGGAGATGCACCAAATCTTGATGGAGATTATGCAGCTTTTGGAAAAGTAATTTCAGGCATGGATGTAGTAGATAAGATACAAAATGTAGAGACAAACTCAGCTGATGCACCTAAAAAGGATGTTGTAATTACATCAATTACTGTTGATACAAAAGGTGTTCAATATAAAGAACCTGAGAAAAAATAATGCTTAAGATATAGGTATATAAATTAGAAAGTTCTACTAACCAAATCGTAAATTGGTTAGTAGAACTTTTTTGTTAGTATTTTATATTTCGTTTCTATATAGTATTTTTAGCAGCGGTTATTTTATCATCAGAGTATTTATTCCAGTTTTTCATCCAAGATTTAATGCATTCATATAAAATAATGATTAGCATAACAAGTATTATAAAGGATAAAACAGTTAAAGTAGTCTTTCCGTTTGGAATATAATTTTGAAATATATTCTCAATGGAAGCTGTTGATGTTGTTATTGAAATAAATATCATAGGCAATATTGTTATAGGAGTATATTTCTTCTTTCCCATTTCAATAAGTACAGATGTACCAATTGCAAAGGCTATTGCAGCAAGTGTCTGATTAGCTACTCCAAATAATGGCCAGATAGTCGAAATATTGCCGCTATAAAGCAATGATCCCCATGTGATGGACATTAAAGCACTAAAGAAAACAAGATTGAATTTTGAGTCTCTATTAGCCAATGGTTTGTACATTTTACCAAAAAGATCTTGTAATAAGTATCTTCCTATTCTTGTACCTGAATCTATTGTTGTTAGTATAAATAATGCTTCAAACATTATGCAAAAATGATACCAGTAAGACATTAGGGTTGATGCACCAGGTAAATTATGAAATACATATGTCATACCAACAGCTAAAGATACAGAACCTCCAGGTCTTCCTGCAAGTGTTTCACCAACTAGACTTTCAAGCATTCCTAGATCTTGAGGAACTAAATTTAATTTAGCAAAAACATCAGGCAAAGAATTTATTGCAAAATAATCAGCAGTAGGTAGAGCAGTAGCAGCAATCAAAGCCATTAAGGATACAAAGGCTTCAAGGAGCATCGAGCCATAGCCTATTGGAAGGATATCTTTTTCATTTTTAATCAATTTTGGAGTAGTACCTGTGCTTATGAGTGAGTGAAAACCAGAAAGTGCTCCACAAGCTATTGTTATAAATAAAAATGGAAATACTTTACCATTTACAACGGGACCACCACCGCTAACATATTGAGTTATTGCAGGCATTTGCAAATTAGGTCTAACTAATACTATTCCAACAACTAAAGCCCCTATTACTCCGAGTTTCATATAAGTACTTAAATAATCACGAGGTAATAATAATAACCATACAGGTAAAGCAGCAGCGCAGAAACCGTATATAACTAGTATTACTGATAATTGCTTAATATCAAGAGTTAAAAAATGTCCAAGAGCTGTTCCTTCAATTTGTGGACCAAAGATAACAGCAAGCATTATTAATACCATTCCTATCACAGTTGCTTCAGCTATTTTGCCAGGCCTGATATATTTTAAATATATACCTACAAAAATAGCAATTGGAATAGTAGCACCAACAGTGAAGGTTCCCCAAGGACTGTTGTAAAGAGAATTAACAACTGGTAAACCAAGACCTGCCATTGTAATTATAAGAATAAAAATAACAGAAATAGAAGTTATGAAACCAATTCTTTTTCCTAAAGTACGCTTTGCAATTTCAGCTATAGATTCACCATCAAACCTCACTGATGCAAATAGCATTACTATATCATGTACTGCTCCTGCAGCAACAGAACCGATTAATATCCATAGGGCTCCAGGAAGATATCCGAATTGCGCTGCTAGAACTGGACCAATAAGAGGTCCAGCACCTGCAATAGCAGCAAAGTGATGGCCTAAAAGTACCCACTTATTTGTTGGTACATAATCTTTTCCATCAGCATATATCTCAGATGGAACTTTTTTAGTTTCATCTAAAGCTAATACCTTTGCAGCAATGAAAGCACCGTAAAGTCTATACCCAAGAATTAAAATTAATGCACCTATAATTACTAAAACAATTGAATTCATATTTACATCCCCTTTATTGTAAATGTTTTCTTTTTATATAATTTATCAGCTAAAGGTTATGATAAGTATATATTATAGGTGAAATATCATATTTTAAAGATAAAGTAGCAAAATATTGGGGTGACTAGCAGTAATATAATACATAATAAAGTAAAATTTGAGATTTTATTATAGCATAGTATAATAAAAGTAGGATTATTAGTTGTATATATAACCTGTAATTATTATTACTAATGAATTATTAAAAAGTAAACCAGTTAAGAATTAAGAATTGATGATTATGAGATTTAATGAAGAAATTTCTATAGAGATTTTTTTCACTAACTGTAGACTAATAAAGGGTGGAATAGTATGTTAATGTTAAATATGTTAGAAAAAATGGCACTTATAACAGTGTTTACATTTATTATCTTACAGACTAGTATTATGAAACATTTAGTAAAAGATAAGTATGATCGTAAGGATAAGGCAATCATTATCATTATATTTTCAATACTAGCTATTTTAGGAACTTATTTTGGTATATACATTACTGATAATTCATTAGCTAACAGCAGACCTATTGGAGCAATAGTAGCAGGATATTTAGGAGGGCCGAGTATTGGAATAATAGTAGGATGCATAAGTGGATTACATAGATATTCTTTTGGAGGATTTACAGCCTTAGCTTGTTCTCTATCAACTGTTGTGGAAGGCGCAATTGGAGGAAGTTTTAGGCTATTATTTAAGAAACAAAGATTAAGTCCATTGATTGCAGGATTAGCAGCAGTAATAGCGGAAATTACTCAAATGATTATTATTTTAATATTTTCAAGTGATCTAAATGCAGCAATAGAACTTGAAAAAACAATAGCTTTATCTATGATAATTATAAATCCAATAGGAGTTTTTTTAATAATTACAGCAATTAAAAGTTCAAAAAGATTAGTGGATGATGAAGTTAACCTAATTAAATTAAAGGAAGAAAATAAAGTAGCAGAATTAAAAGCTTTGAAAGCACAGATAGAGCCACACTTTCTATTTAATTCTCTCAATGTTATAAGTGCTTATTGTAGAACTGATGGTGAAAAAGCAAAAGATTTAATATTAAACCTTTCTAATTATTTTAGAAGCACTTTAGAAATAGAGGGGGATTTTTCTACATTGGAGAAAGAATTAAAGTTAATTAAAGCATATATAGCAATTGAACAAGCTAGATTTTCAAATAGATTATTGGTGAAATTCTCAATAGATGAAAGCCTGTTAAATATAAAATTTCCAATACTTTTACTTCAACCAATTGTAGAAAATGCTATTAAACACGGCATTTTAAAAAAAATTGATGGAGGAGAAGTATCAATTTCTATTAGAGATAATGAAGATAAAATTTATATTGAAATTAGTGATAATGGAGTGGGATTTGGATATACAGAGAAATCAACATCTACAGGAATTGGGCTTGAAAATATAAATAACAGACTTAAATTTTTATATGGAGAGGAATGCAAATTAAATATAGTAAGTTCAAGTAATGGCAGCAATGTTAACTTTTATATTCCGAGATAAATATAGTGGAGGGGATTGAATTGAGATTATTAGATCAAATCAAAATAATAATAGTTGAGGATGAGAAAATATCTAATGATGAACTCAAATATATAGTATCAAAGGATAGCCGATTCAGAGTTGCAGGACAAGCATATGATGGAATAAGTGCATTAAAATTAATAGAAAGTGAAGAGCCGGAAATCGTTTTTATTGATATTAATATTCCAGGGAAAAGTGGGGTAGAGTTAGCAGAAGAAATAAAAGTAGTGTTACCAGATACAATTATAATTTTTCTAACAGCATATGATAGTTATGCGGTAAAAGCCTTTGAACTTAAAATATATGATTATATATTAAAGCCTTATGATGAAAAGAGGATAATAGAATCATTAAATTGTGCATTGAGTACCATCAATAGTAAAAATGAAAATAATATTGTCTGCATATTAGATAAATTAGATCAGGCTAAAAGTCTAAAAAGAATTCCGTGTGAAAATAATGGAAGGATAATTCTCATTGATATTAATAAGATTTCATTTTGCTATTCTGAAGGAGAAAAAAATTACATTAAAGCAGATAAAGAAATTTATTATACGTCAAAAACCTTACAGGAGTTATCTGAGAAAACTAATTTTTTCAGATGTCATAGAAGTTATATTGTTAACCTTGAGAAGGTAAAAGAAGTTTATCCATGGTTTAATGGAACTTATAAATTAATAGTTGATAATACCGAAAAAGATGAGATCCCAGTGAGTAGATCTCATGTAAAGGAAGTCAAAATGGCGTTAGGATTATAATGAAAATTATATAACGTAATTTTTAAATATCATAAATAAAAATTAAAGACCATTCATGAAGTTAAAAGTATATAATAATTGAGAGTAAGAGAAGTAATATGAGATATTATATTACTTCTCTCAGGCTGTCGACAAAGTCGACAGCTTTTAATTTTTCAATTTAAATTACATTGGGGGATAAAAATGATGACAAGAAAAGATGTAGATAATAGATTTCAAATTGAATTTAATAGCGTAGACGCCTTAGTTCCTAAAAATAACTTAGTTAGGAAAATTGATAATGCAATAACTTTAACTTTATATATGATGAAGTGGCAGAGTTATACTCTGCGTTCGGCGCGCCAAGCATTGATCCAGTAGTATTAATTAAAATTATTATGACTCAGTATTTGTTTGGTATTCCATCGATGAGACAAACGATAAGAGAAATTGAAATGAACATAGCATATAGATGGTTTATTGGATACTCCTTTAATAAGAAAATACCTCATTTTTCAACTTTCAATAAAAATTACGAAAGAAGATTTAAAGATACTGATTTATTTAATGTGATCTTCACTAAAATATTAGAGGAAGCTGATAAACATGGATTCATAAGTTTATCTGAGATATACATAGATTCTATTCATATAAAAGCTAGTGCTAATAAGAGAAAATACACTAAAAAGGAAATTGAAACAGAAGCTAAAAAGTATAAAGATCAATTGGAAAAAGAAATTGATGAAGATAGGGAAATACATGACAAGAAGCCTTTAAAAAAACTGAAAAATCAGCCGACACGAAGGTAATTCTGGAAAGTACTACTGATAAGGATAGTGGCATGTTTTATAAGTGATAAAGAAAAATGTTTTGCCTATTTAGCTCATACTGCTTGTGATAACAATAACTACATATTAGATTTTCATGTTACATCCGGGAATGTACATGACAGTGTTGGATTTATTGATTTATACAAAAGTTTGAAAGAAAAGTATTGCATTAACGACATCCTAGCAATAGCTATGGATGCGGGATATATAACACCTTACATATGTAAAACATTATTTGATGATAATATTTTGCCTACACTTCCATATAAAAGACCGATGACGAAGGATAGTTTTTTCAAAAAGTATGAATATGTTTATGATGAATATAATGATTTTTATATTTGTCCGAATGACAAAATATTAAAATATTGCACTACCAATAGAGAGGGATACAGAGAATATAAATCTAATCCATGCGAATGTAAAAAGTGCCCAAACATAAATAAATGCACAAGCAGTAAAAATTATCAAAAACTTGTAACTAGACATGTTTGGGAGAATTATCTTGAGGAAGCAAATCATTTTAGACATGACAGGTACGTAAACTCTGTTTATAAATGCAGAAAAGAAACAATAGAAAGAGTTTTCGCTGATGCCAAGGAAAAGCACAGTATGAGATACACACACTTAAGAGGCTTAGCCAAAATGAAAATGGAGGTTACGCTTACTTTTGCGTGCATGAATTTAAAAAAGATAGCAAGTCACTTATGGAAAAAGAACGGTGGCTATCGCGTCGATAGCACTTTTAGCATTTTATTAGGAAAAATCTTAATAAATAACATCTTAAAATTAACAAAAAGCATTTTCTTACCGAGAAGAAAATGCTTTTTGTCTACAATCTGAAAAAGGCATTATTGCCTTTTTATTTTTATGCTATAAATAAAACTGATTATTCAATTTACAGCTTTTTATTCCTTAACGTTGTAAATTCGCATTTTGCTGTCGGTACCCAATTAATGAACGAACTAGTTTTACGCCTAAGGTAAGTGTTATGTTACGACATTGCATATCGATCGATTATTTCGAACGATGTAATCAAAACTATTAATTTTACTAATACAATACCCTATGATATCATAAATGTGCAAAGGAGAGTAATTAAATTATATAAATATTAAAAATATCAATATTATAATTAAAATCACTTGGAGTCCATGACAATAAGTTAATAAAACTATATATAATCAGGAGGAATAATAATGGATAATAAAAAATGGCATGATAAAGTAATTGGAGAACGGGTTGTGGAATCTCTAAAAGACAATTTCTTTGATGCAATTTATTTTGAAACTTCAGTGGAGGCAACTACATATATTATGGATTACATCAAAGAAGGAGATAAAATCGGTTTTGGCGGTTCAGCAACAATTTATGAAATGGGAATTCAAAAAAAGGCGTTAGATAAAAAGGCAATTGTCCTAGATCACAATAACCCTGCACTTTCGAAAGACGAAAAACAAGCTATAAGAAGGCAGCAACTTACTTGTGATTTGTTCCTTTGCAGTAGTAACGCAATAACATTGGATGGGGAATTGGTAAACATTGATTGTGTTGGTAACCGGGTTAGCGCAATGACCTTTGGTCCTCAAAAGGTTATAATAGCTGCTGGAGTAAATAAAATATGCCGTGACACTGAAGAAGCATTCAATAGAAATGAAACTATAGCTGCACCATTGAACATAAAAAAATTAAATTGGGACAATCCTTGTATTAAAACAGGAGTTTGCATGGATTGTCATAGTAGTACCAGGGGATGCAGAGTTTATTCTGTCATTAAACGAAAGCCTCTGCAAAGCAATATAACCGTATTAGTCATTGGAGAAGAACTAGGGTATTAATACTCCATAGCTAATGATGATCAAGGAGTATAATTATTCTGGAGTTAGTCTAGCCTTGGATATATATATATTAGAAAATTTGACTACAATCTCCTTAACTTATATTTGTATATAATTTCATGGCACATCTATTAAACAATTTTTAAAGCACTAAATAAAGGAGATACAAATGTTTAATTTTATAAAACTTTACAAAGGATTACCAAAAAACGTATATATATTATTTTGGATTCAATTAATAAATAGACTTGGTGATTTTGTTGTCCCATTTTTAGCAATGTTTCTAATTAATAAATTACAATTCAATTCAAAAACAGCTAGCATACTGGTAACTTGCATAGTTCTATTGCAGATTCCAGGTTCTATGCTGGGAGGTATTATCTCTGATTATTGGAGTCGAAAGGGCACATATATTTTATCCCAAACATTATCGGGATTATGTATATTATCATGTGTCTTCATAAATAACAAAATATGGATCGTTATTTTAATTTTCCTATCGGCTTTCTTTAGCGCATCTGTTAAGCCAACAGTAAATACAATGTTATATGACTTTTTACCTCCAAATAAAAGAAAAACTGGACAATCCCTTTTGTATTTAGGGGTGAATTTAGGTGTATCCCTTGGAACACTTTTAGCTGGGTTTATGTTTAATAATTATTTAAAATTGTTTTTTATTTGCGATGCTGCTACTTCTTTTGCCGCAGTGGGCCTAGTGGTATTTAATATAAAAGATGAAGGGAAAAGAAATTTAAAAGTTAACACCAAAAATAAGCCAGGCTTTATACATGAGTTAAAAACAAACTATAAAATCACATTTTTTCTATTTATGTATTTAATGTATAGTTTTATCTACGCACAAAACAGTTTTTCATTGCCACTTATGTTAAATAGCTTATTCGATGGTAAAGGTCCTGTATTTTTCGGTTACTTGATGAGTATTAATGCAATTACAGTTGTTTCACTAACAGCCGTAATAACCTATTTAATGAGAAAAAAATCCTCTCTTATTAATATAACTTTTGGAGGTATTTTATACGCTATTGGTTTTGGAATGATAGGCTTCTCTAGGCATTTTCCTCTTTTCATATTGTCTACAATTTTTTGGACTATTGGAGAAATACTAAATTCTACAAACTTTGGAGTATATCTTGCAAACAATAGTAATGAAGAAATGAGAGGACGTTACTCCTCCTTAATGTTCATTTGTTACTCATTAGGAAGAGCTATTGGCATACTTTCCATGGGTGGGTATATAAATAAATTTGGTATAACTGCAGTTTGGCCTTTTATAATGCTAATCGCTTGTTGTATAAGTTTAACAATGTTTTTATTTCATATTAGTTCTAAAAAAGGTATCAGCTTAAATTTTTAATCATTCCACAGGACAACTGGTTCAATAAAATTACAATTGTGTGAAAATCTAATAAAATCCATGACCTTGTAAATGTTCTTGTGGTCATGGATTTTTTTCTAAGGTTATGTTATTATGAGCATATTAATTAGTTTAGTGAATAGTTTTTGTAATTATAATTAATAATTTCGATAACAAAGGGTGAAAAATATGGATATGAAACAATTAGTAACCTTTACAGCTGTTGCAAGATTGAATAGTTTTACTCAAACAGCAAATGTATTGGGATATGTACAGTCATCTATTACTTCTCAAATTCAGTTACTAGAAAAAGAATTAGGTATTCAATTATTTGAGAGAATTGGCAAAAAAATATTCTTAACCTCTGAAGGAAAAGAATTTCTTTTATACGCCAAACAATTGCTCAATATCTGGGAAAATGCTAAAGGTGTTGCCTCTGATTCAAATATTATCAAAGGAACCCTTTCTATTGGTGTGGTTGAATCTATTTGCGCTTTTAAACTTCCTAACATTCTAAAAGAATACAATGAACTTTATCCTGAGGTTGAACTTGTTCTAAAAACCGGTAATTCCCGGGAACTACAATCATTATTGCGGGATAACCAAATTGATGTAGCAATTTTACTAGATTCGGAAATATCTTATCCTGAATTTGTTATAAAATCCAGTCAAGAAGAACCAGTATCGTTATTAGTTGCTCCTAACCACCCTTTACTACAAAAGGGCAGTGTTTGCTCCGAAGATTTGTCAGAACATCCACTGTTACTTACCAGACAAGGATGCTTCTTCAGAAGTATTTTTGAAAAAATTTTATCAGATACAAAGGTTACGTCTAAAATAACCTTAGAAACTAGTAATATTCAAACAATTAAGCAGCTTACTATTTTGGGTTTTGGTATAACATTACTTCCACGGTTTACTGTTCTTAATGAATTGGATAGCAAACAGTTAATAGAACTTAATTGGAGTGGACCAGCTTTTGATATTAGGACACAAGTTATTTGCCATAAGGACAAATGGATTTCTCCAGCATTAAAGTCCTTCATAACGTTAATGCAAGAAAATACTTAATCCTGCAGGTTTAAGCCATCAAACTAAGCTTTGAAGTATCAGTTAATGTGTGAATTATTACTTCATATTCTAATAAAATCTCTTCTCCATTATTAAGAATACAGTTAAAAGTTTTTATATTTTCTTAAAGGGCGAAACAAATACTAAGATGAAACATTGTATATAAATAACAACAACTGCACTTAGATATTTATTTAAGTGCAGTTGTTGTTTTAATAGTATTTTGTGAGAATTTAGTCCGTAAAAGTAGAAAAGTGTGAAGTATAAGAAAGTGGTTATATCATTATTATTTCTTTTGCGTTAATTATAATTGGTTTATGTAAAAGAAACAAATCTTATGTAATAACTGGAATATTGATAATCATATTTTAAAGTAAGCTGGAAACCAATGTTTTCAATGTATCGAATGATTCCATTAGATATTCAGGAGTATATTTTTCATCATTCTCTATATACCATTGAATTGAAGTAATAGCAGTTGAAGCATACATACGGCAAAAGAATTCTTTGGGAATTTTAGATTTAAGTTCAATGTTTATATTATCAAAGTATGAGGAACAACCGTCCTTTAATATGTTAAACAAACTTCTATATAAATCAACAGACTCAGTATGGACTTTTAATAATGCTAAGAATGCATTTCGCTGCTTTGAATAATATTCTATCAAGTTTGAAAAAAAGTAGATAAAATCTTCATGAGATTTTAAAATGAATCTACTATTAATAAATATTCTAAAATCATCTAGTGTCTCTTCTACCAATTGCGTAAGTAAATCGTATTTATCGTAATAATGATCATAAAAAGTTGATCGTCCTATCAATGCTTCATCTATGATATTTTGAATTGTAATATCCTTAAAATCTTTAACTAGTAATAAGTTAACAAACGATGTTTTTATATTTTTTCGCGTCTTTAATACACGTAAATCAAGCTTATTTGACATATGATCACCTCGAATTTCGCACTGAATGGTAATTAATACTAATTATACTATACAACTTTATTTTGGAAAAAGCTAATGAATA
This sequence comes from Clostridium sp. DL-VIII, assembly GCF_000230835.1. Classification (NCBI taxonomy): domain Bacteria; kingdom Bacillati; phylum Bacillota; class Clostridia; order Eubacteriales; family Clostridiaceae; genus Clostridium; species Clostridium sp. DL-VIII. Next base: position 5,823,158 of record NZ_CM001240.1, on the reverse strand, counting down.
GAGGAGTAATAGTAATTTATAGCCTATCTTATTAAATTTTTTACAATCAATATTTTAAAATGTATAAGTTATCAAACAAAATAATAAATAAATGTAAGTTAAGATATGATAACCATTATCATTAATTATTGAAAGGAAAGTACAAGCCGATTAATATATAGCTTGTAGGAAGGATTAATAATAATTAAAGGAGCAAAATAATATGAAAAAATGTATTTTATGGATAATGGTTTTGATGTTATTAGTTACTTCAAATATAAGTGGATGTAGTAATAATAAAAATAACAATACAACTATTGATGAAACCGCTATTATTCCAGATCAGAAGATAAATTATTTTATGTCAGGTAAAGTTGAAGCAGATGAAAGTGCAGCCATAACATCCAAAATTAATGCAAGAGTTTCGAGTATGAATGTTGATGTTGGTGATGCAGTAAGTGAAGGTGATTCAATAATTACTTTGGATTCTAAGGATATGGAAGCTGAAGCTCAGCAGGCCCAGGCAGCAGTAGAGGTAGCTCAAGCAAATTTAAATAAGGTTAAAAGTGGGTCAAGGCCCGAGCAAATAGAAGAAGCTGAGGCAGCGGTTGAAAGTGCTAAAGCAAATTATGAGAATGTTAAAACTACTAATGAAAGAAATAAAGTTATTTTCGATGCAAAAGGAATGTCTAAGTCAGCACTTGAGCAAAGTGAAACAGCTTTAGTAACAGCAGAAGCTACGTATAAATCAGCACAAGCAGCTTTAGATATGTTAAATAAAGGTGAAACATCTGAAAGTATAGCAATTGCAGAATCACAAGTAAAAAGTGCACAAGCAGCTTTAAATACAGCACAAGTTCAATTAGAAAATGGAGTAATCAAGTCTCCTATATCTGGAGTTATTACTGCTAAGAATATTAATGAAGGGGAATTAGCTACAGCTGGAACTATATTATTATCAATTGTTAATTTAGATACCATCATAGTAAATTCATATGTACCTTCAACAGATATTAATAAAATATCTGTTAATCAGGAAGTCAAGATTAAAATTTCAGAAGTACCAGACAAAGAATTTGATGGAGAAATATCAGTGATAGATCCAGTAATAGATTCTAAAAATAAAAGTGTTTTGGTAAAAGTCTTATTTAAAGAGAAAAATCCACTTTTAAAGCCAGGAATGTTTGCTGAAGTAGGAATAGAAGAATAGGAGGTGAAAATTAGATGAATAGAAAGCGTAAGATATTAATGATTGCTGTATTTGCAGTTATGCTGCTAACACTTATAGGTATAGGATATTATTATTGGTATAACAATGCTTATTTTGTTACAACAGACGATGCAAGAGTTACAGGAGATATTATTAAGGTGAGTCCACAGATTTCAGGAAAACTTCTTGAATTCAATATAGAGGAGGGAGATAGGGTATTGCAAGATCAAATTTTAGGCAGACAAGAAATGGGAAGCCTTCCAGACTCAAGCGTAGATCAATCCATAATAAGAGCACCAATTAGTGGCATTATCATTAAAAAGGTTGGAAATATAGGGGAGATTGAAGCAGCAGGACAATCTATTGCAATGATTGTTGATCCACAAAAGTTATATATTACTGCAAATATAGAGGAAACTAAATTAGGAAGAATAAAAGAAGGACAACCTGTAGATATTTCAATAGATCAAATTGAAGGAAAATTATTTAAAGGAAAAGTAAATTATGTAGGGGAAGCGGCAAACTCTACATTCTCAATTCTTCCATCGTCAGCCAGTGGCACATTTACAAAAGTAGTTCAAAAAATTCCAGTCAAGATTGAAATTGATAAAGCTGATAATGAGTTGCTGCCGGGTACTAATGCAGTTATTAAAATTCATATAAGATAATGGAGGGCAATATTATGGAGGAGAAAACAAAAGACACTTCTAATAAATGGTCCATGATAACTGTGTTAATAATAGGCTCTTTTATGGCTTCATTAGATACTAGTATTGTTAATATAGCAATTCCTAAAATAATGTCAGTATTCGGTGCATCATTAGAGGATGTTAAATGGATATTAACAGCCTACACACTTACTTTAGGTGCTGTAGTGCCGGTTACTGGATATATTAGTGAAATTTTTGGAACAAAGAAATCATTTGTATTTGCTATTGCAACTTTCACTATGGGATCATTCTTATGTGGTCTCTCTTGGAGCAATGGAGCTATGATAGTATTTCGAATTATACAGGCTTTAGGAGGAGGTATGATAATGCCTGTGAGTATGACGATGATGATGCAGGCGATTCCAGCTAAGGAGAGAGGAACTGCAATAGGAGTATGGGGAATAGCGGCATTATCAGCCCCAGCAATAGGACCAACCCTTGGAGGATATATCATTGAGAAGCTTGATTGGAGAATAATATTTTATATAAATGTTCCAATAGGCATAATAGGAACATTTATGGCATTGATTTTATTAAAAGATACTGGAAAAAATATATTTAAAAAGTTTGATTATATTGGATTTATAACTTCTACTATAGCTATGGTTAGTATATTATATGTTCTAGGTGAGGGGGCGAATATAGATTGGGAAGATATAAAAAATCCGATTTTAATAGTGGTTGGAACTTTTTGTGCAATACTATTTATAATAAATGAATTAGGTAATGAAAACCCATTAATGGAATTACGTGTTTTAAAAAATTTTGATTTTGGAATAAGTCAAATAATCCAAAGTATATTAATGTTTGCATTGATGGGAGGAATGTATGTTATGCCGGTATTTTTAGAAAACATAAGAGGATATACGGCTATGGAGACAGGTATAATTTTATTGCCATCTGCCCTTGGACAAGCACTTATGATGCCTATCAGTGGCAAGCTCTTTGATAAAATTGGTGCGAAAATTCCATGTATTATTGGAGTAGCATTGCTAATGGTTACTTCATATAAGCTGGCATTTATAGATGTAGATACGAGTAAGCTTTATATAGAGACAATAATGACAGCACGCAGTATAGGAATAGGACTTTCCTTCATGCCTGTAACAACATTTGGTTTAAATGCTGTTGAGCTTAAACTTGCAGGACAAGCATCTTCTCTAAACAATACGATTAAGCAGATTGCAGGAGCTTTAGGGGTGACAATTATGACAACCATGATACAGAGCAGATGTGATTTGAATTATGAAAGATTGTCAGAGCAGATAACACCATTCAACATAGCAGCAAGTGGAGTTATTAATCAAATTATAGGCTTATATACTCAAAACGCATATTCACAAGTTGATGCAAATAGCACAACAATATATACAATTATTCAATTTATTTATAGGCAGGCTTATGTTGATGGGATAGATTATGCTATTTCAGGAGCAACTGTTGCAACTGGAATTGCATTGCTATTAGTTGTATTTATGAGAAGTAAACCAAAAGAAAAAATAGAAGCCACATTTTAGTGGGGGATTTTTACTGAAGCATATTATATTATATTATATTCTTTGAAAAATAACACAATATAATATGCTTCAATATATTTTTTTATTTTTAAAGGTGAAAAAAATTTTACTTAGCTGCTCTTTGGATGACTTGTCTGTATTTATTGTAAACAGAATCATAATGATCAATTTTACAGTTAATTTTATCAAGATTTTTCTGTAATTCAGCCATTTGATTTAAGACGTCTTCTCTATGTTTTAGAAATATCTCTCTACGAATTTCAACAGTACTATTACCTTGGATGCATAATTGAATATAGTCTTTAATTTTCTTTAATGGCATTCCTGTATTTTTTAGGCAGCAAATAAGTTCTAACATTTCTAAGTCTTCTTCTTTAAAATTTCTGTTACCTGAATCACTACGTTCTACAAAAGGTAATAAGCCTTCTTTTTCATAATATCTAAGTGTGTGTGGTGTTAGATGAGTCTTTTCAGAAACTTCAGCAATACTGTATCCCATGATTTATATTCCTTTCTTTCATTTTATATTTTATATGTTAGAGTATACTCTAATAGTTACGAATTGTAAATTCAAATTGAAGGTTATGTAAAAAGCAATTTTGTATTAACTTCAGAAGAATAAGGTATAAGGCACAATCAAATAAATAACAAGTCCATTTGCCAGCCTATTTTCCATCATCCTACGGCAGCAAATTGACCTAATAGGCCAATTATGAGGGCAATTTGCTTTCTTGCCTGATGAAAAATCCATGTCAACTTTGGACTTGTTATTTATTTTCATGTGCCTAAAACTAATTAAACGTATTTTCGTAAAAATAATAAGGAACATAAGTATAAAATAAGATGAAATGTATAACCTAATGAATGAGGTGATGCAAATGGATAATAACAAAAATAGAATGAAAGATAGACCTAAATCCAATGCAGAAAGAAGAAAAATGGATCCAAAAGGCAATTCTGATCTTGGAATTATTGATGGTAAAAAAATAGGTGCACCTCCACATAAGGAAAAAGATCACTTATAAAAAATAGAAGAGGATATATCAAAAAAATATTTGATATGTCCTTTTAATATATATTTAAATTTAATATTATTAATATTTTTAGTATTGATAATTAAAATTAATGATTTTATTATTTAAATTCGCTATGATAAATTAATGAGTGTATGAATATTGTGCAATATATTGATTATATGTAAATCTATTTATGATAAAATGAAATATATGCTAAATTAGGAGGTTAAGATGGAATTAGAATTAAATGTGTATGAATTAGGTAAAGCTTTAAAAAAATTAGAAGAAAGATATAAATTAACTGTATTGATTAAACTTAATTTGAGCGGTGGATGGATGACAATTACTGGTGAAACAAGCATATTAAAAGTTCCTGGTGATATAAAGGCTGGCTGCGGAGGAAAAGATAATATTATAGACATAAATATTAAAAACGAACTTAATGAAAACGGAACAATTGTAAAAATCACTGGAAGTAAGGATAAAAAATTTAGTGTAAATATATCAAGCACAAGATATAAGGAACTTCGTTCCAATAATTTAACTATTAATCAAATAAAGATAAATGAAAATGAAAGCAAATTAAAAATTGATGAAGATATTATTTTTACAATAAAAGCTCCAATAGATGAAATAAAAAAAATAATAGAAGATTAAATTTTAGAAGAGTATTATTTCGTATAAAATAATATTAAAAGTACATACTATTATTTAGATAGCTGATAAAGTCAACATAAAGAAGCTATAAATATGGTTATTTATAGATAGTATATAAGTTCATATTAAGATTTATAGGATTAGGAGTGTGATATAAATGGATAATGGTATGAAAAGAAAACATACAAATAAGCATAAAACATTAAATCATAATCCACAAGCTGAAAGTGTAAAAGCAGTTTTTGGGGAACCTAAGGCTAAAGATTCTGAATTCATTCCAAAAACTTTTGATTAAAATGATAATGGTATAAGTAAACTTATTATTAATAAAATCATTTTTTGTATAGTCCTATGCAGTGTGCATAGGACTTTTTGCGTTTAATAAGTTTCTTATATAATATTTAAGGTAATAAATAAGAAATAATAATTGGTTTGTTTTTAGTAGTCATCTATCGTGTACATAGACTATACGACAAAAAATTAACATTTGCATGCAATGCTTGAAATAAAATTATAATACAAATAAAGTGCTCAATGAAATAGATGCTGTAGATGTAAGAATATTCTATAGTTATTATTATTATACATATATATTTGATGCAATAAAAAGGAAGTATTTAAAAAAAGTAGTCATAATGACTCCGATTAAGTGAATATATTTTAGGTATAAAGGAGGAGGAGTGTTTATGAGTATGAACTTTAAAGAATTTATAGAAACAGATAGAGAAAAGTATAGCACCCAAAAGTTTGAAGGAAGTTTTCTCGATTATTTAGATATTGTTAAAGAAAATCCAGAAGTAGTTAAACTTGCTCATAAAAGGATTTATGACATGATTGTAAGCAAGGGAGTAGAAGAATTAAAAGCTGATGAAAATCCTAAAATTCGAAAAATCTACGGAAATGATTTAATAAGAAAATATGGATTTTTTAAGGATGATTTTTATGGTATTGATAAAGTTATAATGAAATTAGTTAGTTACTTTAAATCTGCAGCAATGAAAGGGGAAGAGTCAAGACAAGTTTTATATCTTGTAGGACCAGTTGGTGCTGGTAAGTCTTCAATAGTTGAAAGCTTAAAGTCTGCATTAGAAGAGTGTGAATCAGTATATTCATTAAAAGGCTGTCCAATGCATGAAGAACCCCTTCATCTTCTTCCAAAGCATTTGAGACCAAAATTTCAAGAAATGCTTGGAGTACAAATTGAAGGGGATTTATGCCCTATATGCAAATATAAACTTACCCATGAACTCAATGGTGTATATGAAGACTTTCCAGTTGAAAGAACAGAATTTTCTATTAGGTCACGAAAGGGAGTAGGAGTAGTACCACCAGTTGATCCTAATAATCAAGATACTTCTTAATTTACTATTTAGGTACTAATTATACAATTATATAAATGAGGGATACTCGGATTATAACATAGAATGATTATAATTCGAGTATTTTTATTATGTGCTTTAGCGTGAAAAAACCATCTGCTAAGCGTAACACCAACAACTTAGCATAATTGTAATTTTTTTTATTAACTCTAACAATAATTTATATTGTTAGAAAATTTGCACTACTCTATTAAGCAAAGAAAAGAATCAAAATTTTTTCTTTGCTTAATATTTAAATTTATAATATTTAAAAACTTGATTTCAAATTAAGACTATACTTATTTGATAGATTCTTAATCATTACGTTTGAAGGTTTTTCAGGACGACTTCAGAAATGTATTTTAACATCTCTGCAATTAGTTTTATATATTCATTACCCCGTATTGTATCATTTACTGTCATCATTATTTTTATTAACTTTTCTTTTAAAAGTCCTATTGAATTATTTTTATTTATATTCTTATTATTTTTATAATTCTTATTATGCATCACTTGTTTTTTATAAAGTATTTCTTTTAGCTTAGAATTAACTAAATGTAATGCATATTGCAAAATATTATATATGAACATTTGTGCAAAAAAATCTTGATAAACAAAACTAGGGAGAAATCCTGCAAATGATTCTATTTTAATTTTATTTTTCAAAGTATTATAAGATATTTCAATGCCCTATATTCTTCCATATAATTGCGAAATATCGTTAGTATTAAATTCTTCTTATAACAAATTTGTCAATAACACTTCATATGTTTTATCACTAATTTTTACCTTAACCATTCTTAATGTAATGCTTTTTTAGGTTTTATTCTAGAACAAAACTCTGGATATTTTCTTTTTAATTTACTAAGTCATCATCATTACTAAAGAAAAATTGTTCTTGTTTATAATCAGTTTTTTTGATTCTAACAACAAATTTAATATTATTATTTTCTAAGAAATCAAAGAGTTCTATAGATGGGTAATTACGATCTAACATAACTAGTATTTTTTTATAATCAATAATTTGTTTTAACTTTAAAATATTTTCTTTTGCCATTTCAATTTAACTTGTTTTATAAGGTTTAATTGAAATATCAACAAAAAAATCATTTTCTAAATAATGCATACCTGATGCAGTAGCTCGTGCTGTATTTTGCGTTCTCCCATTAGCACTTCTTCCAAAGTAATCGCTATTAATTTTAGTATTCGGAATTTCAAAATCAGTACCATCAATTGCAAAAAATTAGATATCCTTTAAATTTCTTTACTTCATTTTTGCAACAGTTATAAAAGTTTGAAATATAATAAGCGTTTAAAACTTTAAACATTTCTGGATTTAACTTTCTTCTTTGCTTTAAGTAAGCTTCTTTTGTTATATTTACTTCATTTAGACCTTTTTGAAATATAAAATATTTTCTTAATTCAAAATCAGTATTTAATCCTTGTTTATTCAAAGAATATAATAATATATCAGATAATGGCATAAGTCTTTTTCTTTGAAAAATATTAGGATTATTTCCTCTACTAATAGTCTTCATTTCTTCAGAAAAAATTAATTTATATGAAGTATCTAGTCTTTTTACAAAAGTATTAACCATAATCATATGCCTCCTTAAAATAAAATTAGGATATGCATGATTGTTACTTTTATTATAATTCGTTTCAAAAGGAATTTACTATTAATTTCTTAAATTGTTGGTGTTACGTTTTGCGGGTGGTACTGACTGTATTTAAAATAATGTATAAATCATACAATTTAGCTTGAAATTGAGTCTTAATGTACTAAAATAAGTGCCATATTATTTTAAAAATGATAGACTTTATCACTTATATATTTATGCTCCCACAGTCTAATTTAAATCTAGTAGTAACGCATCAATGCTTTTAAATTGCTTTGCTCGTGCATCACCTAAATATCTTCTGATTAAAGTTACACCAGTTTTTCCATCTTTGGTCCAGGTGTCTCTGCTTTTTGAGTATGATCATTCTAGAATAAATGCAATTTGAATTCCTATATCACTTAAGTCTAGCATTTTTGTAGTAATAGCAGTATCAGCAAATGCTTTCCTTAGGATCGATAGCCTATATAGTTTCATCACCCCAGAGTATAAAATTGGGTCTAAAGTGTGCGATATCTGCCTCATATATTGGTATAGGAATACTGTAGCCTTTAGATGTGCTTGGCTATACCATATGTTATCGGTTTTATCAAGTGCTTCAGCAACTTCAAATTCAAATAGATTCATATCATTATATTCAGTATATATAGAATTAATATATTTATGAACTTTATAACGTAATTCTTTTGACTCTACAACATCACAGGTATTAGGATTTACGAAATTATCAATTGCAGGTTCAAGTAACGTAATAGCAGGACTTCCCCACTGAACTTTTTCTAACATTTTAGAAGAAGTTTTAACTTCATGGGTGAATATGTTCCCATAATGGTTAACAATTCGAGAATCTATTCGTTGTAATCTCGACGACACAAAATCTCAAACTATAATGCTACCACTGGAATCTCTTTTTTCTTCTTTTTTAATGAAATATGTTCGCCTTTAGCAACATCATATACGCGTGTTTTAATACTGCCTTCAGCAGTACATTCAGATGGATCAAGGAGTCTAATGTATTTTAGTATTATATTACTATTATTTTCAGGCTTACCTCTTAGTAAATATACTATAGGTATTTCGTGTAGAGCATTTGCAGGAACTTCTCTGATACTAGGAACATTTATTTTACTACTAAGATTTATAACTTCATGTCCCTCTAGTTCCAGTTCTTCTTATCAGATTTGTGAATTGTTTTTGTGACAGTCAAACAGATATATCAATTTATAATAATTATTCATGGGATCAACTAGTTTATAGATTTTGTAATTCCATTGATCCAAATATACCGATTGAACCAACTACAGATAACTAAAAAGGTTACATAGTTACGAACTATTTACCGCCAGATTCATCAAATTATGATGGTGTTAATAAAATGTGTCTTGAAGTATTTTCTAGGGGTTACGTGTTACGTGAGGGCAATAATAAAGGTATGTGGATTGAGACTCAATTCTTACCATTAAGTAAATGTAATGAGTTAAAAAATACGTTAGGATCATGGTTTTTTGATACCAAAAAATAGTTATTTTATAGAGGAGTTATTGAATAGTAATCTCCAATAATGTAGTATACTTATATATAGAAATATATGTTAAATATTGAATTATATTTAAATGATGTTTTGTTAATTTACTCCATAGATATTTTCTAGCAATACGAATAATGAATTTAGTATGAAACAAGTTTTTAAAAAATAAATAATAAACTCTGCAATGTTAGACAACCAAATCAAGTCATTGCAGAGTATAAAGAGAACTAACAACTGAATGCTAGCAATGTAATTGTATTACATTTATGTAATAATGTCTACGATATAAAATAAAATTACATGATGTGTAAATTTTTCGTTTAGTTTTTAGCATCTCTGTAAAGAGAGAGGGGAAAACATAAATGTTTGATAATGAAATTCTATCACCTAATGAAAGAATAAAGAAATACAGAATAAATATACTTGGGGCAACTCAAGAGGAAATTTCACAAGGCATATGTACAACAACTTGGCTAAGCAAAATTGAAAATAATAAACGGAATCTAACAGTAGGCTTAGCTATAGGAATTGCTGAAAATTTTAATAAAATTGTGAAAAAGAAAGGAATAAATCTATCATTAATTACGCCAGAGGAACTTATGCAAGATGAATATCAACAAGCAAATCATATTTTGACTAATATTATTAATGAATTAAGAGAAATTAAAGAAATATATATATTTGACGAAAAGTTATTGAAAGCTGAAGAATTAATTGAAAATTATAACATTATGGATAATAATAAGATAGAGTTGTATAAATTATCTGCTGATTTTTACTATTATAAACATAGTTATGCTAAAAGTGATTATATGTGTGATATTGGATTAAAGATAAGTATTAATTCTCAAAATAGTTTCGAGGAAGTGACTTTTTATATATATAAATCCAGAAATAATATATTTACTGAGAATTACGGTAAAGCATTACAACAATTAGATTACGCAGAAAAACTAAATAATCTCATAATGGAAGATAAACTTTCTATAATGATACTGTATTATAAGTCAACTACATATAAAAAACTAGGTGAGTATGATAGCTCTTTAGAATATTTTAAAAGACTAAAGCAATTTGAAATTAATGATTGTAGCATGTTATTAAAAGTGAAAATGAATCATGCTAATTGTTTGAATGATTATCATAAGTTTGACGAAGCAGAAAAAGAATACAAGGAAGCACTAAATATAGCTATGAAATATGATGATAAAAACATTATATCTATGATTTATAGAAATTTATCTGAATTATACGTTAATAAAAAAAATTACAAGTCAGCTTTAATGTATATCAAAGAATCTTTGGAGTATAATCAAAATAATGAAGACCGTGGAGAATATCTATATTTTGCAAGCAAAATACTTCAAAAATTACATGAAGAGTTTGAAACGTATCTTTTACAGGCGTTAGAGATATGTGAACAAAAAGATAGAGAGAAATTAAATTTAATTGAAAAAATAATTTATGAGTTGGTGCTTATTTATATAAAAAAAGATGATAAAGAAAATTTAATGCTAATAGTAGATAGAGCAAAAGAATTAAATATAGATTATTCTTTAATTTATTCAGAGATTGGAGAATATTATAGAAGTCGAAATGAAGAAAAAAGTATATATTTTTATAAAAAATCAAGAGAAAAAATGAAAAATATTAAAAAAATTTAGAAAATATCGCAATTTATATTATTATACGACAATGTTAAACCAAGTGTTTGTCGGATTGATTCAACTTTTGAAGGGGGTGAATTTTGTGAAAAAAATTGTACTAGCAGTAATAGCAATGTCAATGTTATTAACAAATGTTGCATTTGCTTCAACAAAAACTACACATACTAAAAATAACACAGTGTCTAGCATGACACAAAACAATATGTATCATTTAGACACATACGATGCGCAGTAATAATAAGGTAAGTAACAAAAAAATACTACAAAGTTTAATGTAAAAAATGGAAAAAGTTTAACTGAATTCAAGTGGATTTGGTTAAACTTTTTTAAATTTGTGAAAAATTAAATATATCTATATAATTGACCTCGGAACAAGCATTTAAGAAAAATAAGGAGATAATATACGGGGAAAAATGAGGGAATTAAAATTGAAAAATGATGAAGATTTATCTAAGTTTGACCAAGCTATGGAAAAAGCTAGAGCAAATCTACATAAATCAATTGAAATATATGGACTGAGTTCTAACGAGGTGATAATTGCCAGTAAAAATTTAGATATATATATATAAACATGAGTATGAAAAAAGAACAATTCAATACAGATAATTAATAATATTTTATATAAAGGTGGGGCTTGGATGGTAATTAGAGAATCAATCGAAATATATCGCGAAGATACTTTAATTGAAGAGTTTAAAAAGGAAATTGAATTATTAAAAAGTGCTGGGTATAAAGTATTTGAGCAAACTAACGATTACGTACGTTTTTTACAATCTACTACGGTAGTCGATTCAAATTTACTTCATAATAAAAAATTACAAGTAAAAAATTATAAGCAATAATTAAACTATTTACTGTTTTACTAGTATTTTGTCGGAGCTAATTTTTTATTTTATAAGAATTAATAAAAGGGGACACTTTGCAAATATGAGGGGGAATTTAGATAATATTAAATCAATATTGAAATGTGCGTAAACCAAGTAAATATCACATGTAGAAAAACGTAAATCAATATAGATGAACATAGTTGAATATACTTAACGTATCCCGCTGAGAGTACCAATGCACAAGAGAGAATGGCTTAACCGCAAGGGTTAAGCCATTTATAATTTCTAAAAATGGTCTTATTTGGGGATTATATTTGAATATATTATCAAGCAATGAAGCAGTGTTATTTTTCATGTCATTCATTATGTGTGTATATGTGTCTACTGTTTCTGTTATGCTTTTATGACCAAGTCTTTCAGAGACTACTTTTATATTTTCACCATTAAATATTAATAATGTAGCGTGAGTATGTCTAAGAGCATGAAATGTTATTTGTTTTAATTGTCTATAGTTATTTATATTTTTATCTGGGTTAGATTTATTAAATTCTTCTAAAGATAATTTATATTTAGATACTGCACCAGAAAAATTCATTGATAAATTACAAGGATTACACAAAGTTCCATCTCTACTTAAAACTATAAAGTCGGTATCAGTACAATCACATTTGATCGATTTTAGATAATTAGTTAATATATTTGGCAAGCTTATGGTTCTGTAGCTTGTTGGAGTTTTTAATTTATCTGTAAAAATTAAAGTATTATTTACTCTATCATTTACAACTTGATGTTTTACAGTTAAATATCCAGTATTAAAATTAATATCGCACCATCTTAATCCGGTTAATAATTCTATAAAAATAGGAGTATAAATGTAAGTATCTTTAATTTCATTTAAGAAAAAATCAAGTTCATCTTTGTTCCAAAATTCAATTTTAGGTTTTTCAACTGAAACCAGTGGGTAGATTATATATTAATTTATTCTTTTTTGCATACTTAAGACAATTACTTAATGTCTCCATTATTTTTTTAGCACTAGAAGGTTTCTGTCCTTCATTTATAAGGCTATTATAAAAATCTTGAACAATCATATTAGTAATTTTATTCAGCTTGTAATGACCTAATTTGGGTATTATATGAGTATCTGTTCTAGATTTATAATTAGTTCTTGTATTAAGAGATATTGTGTTAATTTTATACTCTTTAAACCATTTATTTATAAAGTCTTTTAACAATATATTGGATTCAGTTGGAGAAATATATTCTTTATTTTTTTGACTCAAAGTTTCTATAACCCATTTTTCAGCTTCTTTTTTATTTTTAAAACCTTGTTTTCGTGTCTTTATTTGCCTTCCATTATCATATCCTAGACTTATGATTGCTTTCAAACTATATTTTGATAGTTGTTCATAACTAGCCATTTTATCAGCTACTTTTATTTACAGTTATATTTTGTAATTAAAATAGCTTTTTAGTAATTCTTCATACACTATATTATATATTGCATTATAATAATAGTAAAATATAATGCTGGGAGAAAGTGAATTTAGATAAGCAAGTCATTTTAAGTTAAATATTTCTAAAATTTAGAAGTACCTGGAGTCGTGGATTTGAATTTTAATGCATTTTATAGCCTCTTCGGAGGCTTTATTTTATGCGGTTTTAAGATTTATTTATTTTATTTCATCATGTAACATTTTAAAAAAATTTATCTGTGTTGTGTTACAGTTGCGTTATTTGTTTGACTAGCAAATTAAGAAGCAATTTGATTTACTAGTTAAGTACAAATTACATATACTGTAAAACTACTGTGTCTGCATTGTAAAATAGAGTAGTTACATAATAGTGTGGAGGCTGATTACGATTCGCCTCCACCATGAAATATGTTAAAATTTGGTAATTGTATTTGTACACTAATATTTACAAAAAAGTATAAAATATCTCCTACTAAGAGTAATAATAATTTTTGGCAATTACTTTGTAGTGTTTAAATAGATTACACTCTAAACAGAGAGTTCCAGCAGCTTTATTTGCATATAGAGCTATATATTAATATGATTAATCTCATATCATAGTATGATAGAATTTAAATTTTATAAACTATTGGATTGTTTTAGTTAATATTTATTCGAATACTATGTGAATGCATGTTATTTTGCATGAATTAGAGTATATTAATTTGATTATAAATGAAATAAGCGCAAATGATAATTACATTTCCTATTTAACAATACAGTGGAAGGTTATGGGTTAAATTACAGGTAAGGAAATTGAACTGGAAGTAGTAAAATAAAGTAGACACCAAGATAAGATAAAAATATGAAAAGGAGTTATGACAAACAATTTAAAATAGCAGCGGTTAAATTAGTTATGGAAGATAATACGTCTGTTACTGACGTGGCGGAAGCATTATTAATTCCTTATGCCGTCAGATAAGTGAATACGAGGAATACGGAGAGAGTGGATGAGACTGCACTCTATTCATGTCAGCATAAAATAAAGAAGCTGAAACAAGAAAATAACGGGTCAAAGAAAGAATTAGAACTATTAAAAAAATACCAAGCCTTCTTGAAGCGAAAGAACAAATAAGATTTCAATATCTAAAAGAAAACCAAGAAAAATATAACATCAAGAAGGCATATAAAACATTAAATGTATATAGAGCTGGATATTATAAATATCTAAATCATAAACCTTCAAACGGAGATATAGAAAATGAAGTATTAGGCAAAGGGATAAAACAAATTTTCGAGAAATACAAAGGTAAATATGGTTTAATAAAGAATAGCCAAAGTTTTAGATCAAAAAGGAATTCATATTAATAGAAAGGGAATATCCCGCTTAATGAGAAATATGAAGCTTTTCCCTAGAGGATGTCGTTATCGTTATAAAAATTACAATCAGAAAGTTAATGCAGTTGAAAGACCAAATTTACTAAATCAAGTGTTTGAATCTAGTGGGCACAATAAGATATGGGTTGGTGATATTACCTATATTTCAGCCAGAAAAGGCACTTTGTATCTTGCGGTATTTATTATATATTCCCGAAAAGTTGTTGGATGGTCTATGAACAATAAGATGAAAGATATTCTTGTAATGGATGCATTTATGCAAGTATACGGAAAAGAACGCCCTGAAAAAGGTTTAATTGTACTACATACAGATCAAGGATCTCAAGTGCGACAAGAAGTCGCGTAATACATTGTCGTTAGACTACCCCATCCATTCTGGGTAACTCTATTGTGACTATCGTAAAGGGTAACTTTTGGGTTAGAAAGCTCACGAGACAATGTGGAAGTTCGAGTAGCCTAAGCTGGTACAACTGCTAGAGTAAGAATGCTATGGAGAACGTAAAGTGAATCATTGTAGGAATCGTTACGCTGGAGAAAGCGAAATAGGCTGAAACGCTTTGAACAAAATGGTAAGGAGTCGAGCAAAGGCCAACTGTTAAACCAATGCGAATGGATAAAGAACTCCCGGTTTAAAGATGACTCTTAAGGCATTTACAATTATGCATTACATTGAACTTGGTAAACTCTATATGTTTCTCCGCCGAGAGGTATTTAACCGTAAGGGGTGAAAAGACATAGGGCAGAAGAAAAGGATAAAAAGCGGATGCTGGCTGATTTTGTAATGGAAACAGATAAAGGTTCAAAATTTGCATTAACTCGAAAGAGTGCCGACTTATCCTATGGTATTTCTTAGCAGGAAAGGATTATATATTTATGAATTTTAGTAATTCAACGACGGATAAAACCGAGAGAGTAAAAGACACGAAATCACTTAAATTTCAATGGGAAACAATTGACTGGACGTAAGTTGAATTCGATGTTAATAGACTACAAACCCGAATCGCTAAGGCACAAAAAATGGGGACAATAATAAATCCAAAAGATTACAATACTTATTAACGCACTCTTTTTCAGCTAAGGCTTATGCTGTAAGAAAAGTAACAACAAATAAAGGAAAGAATACATCTGGAGTAGACAAAAAACTATGGTCTACCTCTGCCTCAAAGATGAAAGCTGCGCTTTCACTTACTGACAAAAACTATAAATCAAAACCTTTAAAACGAGTATATATCGAAAAGAAAGGTAAGAAACAGAAACGTCCATTAGGTATACCAACAATGTATGATAGAGCAATGCAAACATTATATGCATTAGCGCTTGAGCCAATTGCAGAAACAAAAGGTTATTCCATTTCCTTTGGATTCCGCCGTGGACGAAGTGCAAAAGATGCCTGTGAGCAGATATTTTGTGTATTAGCCAGAAAATGTTCTCAAACATGGATACTTGAAGGTGATATTAAAGGTTGTTTTGATAATATTAACCATGAATGGTTACAAAACAATATACCAATGGATAAAACTATTATGAAACAGTTCCTAAAATCGGGATATATATATGAAGAAAAGCTGTTTTCAACGTAAACAGGCTCGCCACAAGGCGGTGCAATCTCAAGTATATATGGAAATATGACATTAGATGGACTTGAAAAAGTGATTCAAGACAAATATCATAGAAATTCAAAAGGTAAAATAGAAAATCACTACAGAGCCAAAACTAAAGTGAACTTGATTCGTTATGCTGATGACTGTGCGCCAAGAATGTGTAGATATGTTATACAGAAGATGATGGAAGGCTCATCGAAATTGCTGTACAGGCAGAGGTTTCAAACCACCTTAAGCTGCTTCAGTAAAAAGTTAAGGTAGTGAGCGTTAAGGAAAAGGCAAAACAAGATTTTGTCAGGTATGTACTATGGAGATGAACAAAAGTGAATCATTGATAAAGTGTCGAAAGCATAGGAATGTCATCAAAACCAAGGGGGAGTCGTTAACTTGGGAACCTACGACCTGATGTTAAGAAAGAAATTCAAGTGGAAATCCCATAAGAATGAGAGTACCAATGCAGGTATAGGGGCGGAACAACTTGTAGTAGCGATGAAGCTTTTGTAATAAAAGTGGAGTGAAGAAGATTGTATTATCTAGTTTTAAGAATTTAGTTAACCAATGAAATGGGAGGAACTATATGAATGAAACAAAGTCGTTTAAAATAAACAAACAGGCAGTATGGGATGCTTATAAGAAAGTGAAAGCAAATAAAGGTTCTGCAGGAGTGGATAATATAACTATAGAAGAAGTTGAAGAAAATCTTAAAAATAATCTATATAAGTTATGGAATAGATTATCTTCAGGAAGTTATTTTCCACCTCCGGTAAGGGCGGTAGAAATTCCTAAGAAAAATGGAGGAATTCGAATATTAGGAGTTCCAACAGTGGAAGATATAATTGCGCAGATGGTTGTAAGAATGTATTTTGAACTAAGTGTAGATAAAATTTTTCATGAAGATTCATATGGATATAGACCGAATAAAAGTGCAATAGGAGCAATTAAAGTAATAAGAGAAAGATGTTGGAGATATGATTGGGTTTTAGAATTTGACATCAAAGGATTGTTTGATAATATAGACCATGAATTATTAATGAAAGCAGTGAAAATGCATACTGATGAAAAATGGATACTTTTATATATAGAAAGATGGTTAAAGGCTCCATTTAAAATGAAAGATGGAACTATTGTAGAAAGAAAATCCGGAACCCCACAAGGCGATGTAATAAGTCCAGTTTTAGCAAACTTATTTTTGCATTATGCTTTTGATAGATGGATGGAAATAAATTTTCCACAAAATCCATGGGCAAGATATGCAGATGATGCAGTTGCACATTGTAGAACCAAAGCACAAGCAGAAATTCTACTAAAGAAACTAAATCAAAGATTTAAAGAATGTGGTTTAGAACTGCATCCAGATAAAACTAAAATAGTATATTGCAAAGATGATTTTAGAAAGCAAAACCAAGAAAATACAACTTTTGATTTCTTAGGATCTAATTTTAGACCAAGAAGGTCTAAAAGTAGAACTGGAAAACACTTTATAAATTTTTCACCAGCAGTCAGCAATAAAGCGTGTAAAGTTATGAGACAAACAATAAGAAATTGTAGAATACAACTAAAATCTGATAAAGAAATATTAGATATATCTAACATGTTCAATCCTATAATAAGAGGTTGGATAAACTATTACGGAAGCTTTTATAAATCAGAACTATATAAAGTTTTAAGACATATTAATAAAGCGTTAGTCCAATGGGCCAAAAGAAAATATAAAAAGCTAGCTAGAGGAAGGACAAAAGCCGAAAACTGGCTAGGAAGAATAGCAAGGAATATCCCAAAATTATTTGCGCACTGGCAAATGGGAATTTTACCAACGACTAGATAATGGGAGCCGGATGAGCTGAGAGGTTCAAGTCCGGTTCTGAGAAGAGCCTAAAGGTGAGGTTCCTTTTGGCTACTTACCTTGTTATTACTGCAAACTCAAAAGAAACTGCTGAAGAACTTAAAACTACGGTTAGTCAATTCCTCCAATCAAGAGGTCTAGTACTATCAGAAGAAAAGACTGCAATTACACATATCGATAAAGGGTTTGACTTTCTTGGCTGGACATTTAATAAATACAGCGGGAAATTAATAGTGAAACCTTCTAAAAGTTCTATTAAAAACATAATTAGGATATGCTCAACAATAATCCTTAAGGATGGCAAAGTTAGCACCCAATCTGACTTAATAAGAAGTCTTAATCAAGTCATAAAAGGCTGGACAAATTACCACAAACATGTTGTTACTAGCAAAGCCTTTTCAAATATTAACAACACCCTTTATCATTTACTACAGCAATGGGCAAAACATAGACACCCAAATAAGAACAAATGGTGGAGATTAAATAAATACTGGAATGAAAAAGGTTGAAAAAGATGGCTTTTCAAGACGGATGAGTACATTCTAATTAATCTGAGACGGATTAAAATCGCCAGACATCCAAAATTGCAGATTACAAAAACACCTTTCATAGATAATGACTATTTTGACAAAAGAAAGATAAAACTGCATACATTTGTTGCTGCCTGAAATGGCGAAGAAATGCTTGAGCCGTATGAGCGGGAAACTCTCACGTACGGTTCTTAGATGAGGGAAAGGGAGCAATCCATTTTTCTTAATCGATTTTACAGGCGGAAGATTCCAGACATTGTTGAAAAGGTATAGATGTTATTCATAGTGAAAGTAGAAAAGGAAATCCTTATAACAATGCGGTAATGGAATCATTTTATAGAACAATAAAGAGAGAACTCATTCAAGATGCTCATTGTGAGTCGCATGAACAAGCTCAAAAGGAAATCTTTAAATACATTGAAATTTATTATAACACTAAAAGAATGCATTCTTCATTGGGATATCTCTCCATCACAATTTGAAGAATTGAATTCATAAAAATTGCTTAACTTTGTGTCTACAAAACATTGACAATTCCAACAGATTTTTTAGATAGAAAGTGGACAAGAAAAAAAATATATGTTACATTAACAGTATAGATTAAACGATTACTGAAAGGTTTTGCTGTATAATATAAATAATGTATGATAGTTATGTACATAAGACAGATAGTTTATTAAAATTTTAAAAGACATATTGGAGTGGAGCTATGTTGAAAATTTTAATTGTGGACGATGAATTTATTGAGAGAGATGGAATTCTATTTCTAATTAATAAATTTTCTTTTAATTTTAGTATAAAAGAGTGTAATGACGGGGAAGAAGCACTAAAGTATTTAAAAGAAAATTCAGTTGATATTTTGTTTACTGATGTAAAAATGCCATTTATGGATGGACTTGAATTATCAAAAAATGCTAAGATAATATATCCAAATCTAAAAATAATAATTTTTAGTGGTTTTGGGGAATTTGAGTATGCAAAGAAGGCAATAAGTCTTGGAGCAAGTGATTATATCTTAAAACCAATAAACCAAATAGAATTTAAAAAGACAATGGAAAACGTTATTAAAGAAGTGAAACGAGAAAAGAAAGAAAAACAAAAAAGAGAAATAAGAAGTTTTACTGAAAAGGAACATGTTCTCTTAAAGATAATAAGCGGAACATCTATAGAAGATCTTAGAGAAAGATTTTCTTTGGATACTCATATAGATTTTATAAATAGGTATAAGAGAATGATTTTAATGGAATTTGATAATGATTTTTTTCATAATCATCAAGAATTTATAAAAGAAATTGAAAATAATATGCAAATTAAAACAGATTATCTAAATTTGAATCCACAACAAAGTATATTTTTTGTGTTGGATTCTATAAATGAAGCTATTTTGAAAAATATTTGTATGAAAATACACAATAAAATATTAGACCAATATGGAGTTGATTCATATTTCGCTATTAGTAATTTACTTACATCACCAGGTATGATTTCTGAGGAATTTTCTAATGTAGAATATATTATGGAACAACGTTTTTTTATATCAAATAAATATATTTTTTCTAAAGATTTAGAGGAAACATTAGAATCTACAGATGAAAAGTTTGATAATACTATGCTTAAGAATATTGAATATGATATAAAAGTTAAAGATTTCTATAGTTTAAGAAAACATGTTGACTTTCTAATAAAAAAATTTTCAGCAAAAAATGTTTTTTCTCAAATATATGTAAAATTTATTCTCTCAAGTATATATCAAAATATATATAAAGAAATGCGGAAGGTAAGTGGAATGGATTTAAATAGAAAAATAGATAAGATTTATTCCTGCAGAACAATACAGGAGATTAATGATGTATTGAACAATATTATAAACAGTATGGAAAAACGATTTTCTAAGGAAGGTATTAATGATAGACATGAGATAGAATTGGTAAAATCATATGTTTATGAAAATTATGGTAAAGATCTGTCTTTAGAAATATTGGCGGAATATGTATATATGACTCCTAGTTATCTCAGCAGTATATTTAAAAAGGAAACAGGAATAGGAATTAATAGTTTTATAAAAAATTATCGTATGGAAAAAGCAAAGGATATGTTAGAAAACACAAATATAAAAATTAAAGCGATTGGTAATATTGTAGGGTATAGTAATATATCTTATTTTTGTCAAAGTTTTAAAGAATTCTATGGATTAACACCTGAAAAACATAGACAAAGAGATGATGCCAATGAATAAATTAAAAAGATTTTTTTTAAACTTAAAATTTCGACATAAAATAATTTTAACTTATTTTTTAGTCAGTATTATTCCAATTACCATTTTAGGCGCATTTTGTTATGAACAAACTAGATATTTACTCTTAAATCAAGAAAAAGAGAATTTAAAAGAATCTTTTTCAGAAGCAGTTGCAGGAATCGAAAACTCGGCCAATGTGTATAATAATTTGGTAGATTACACCACATTTAATCCAATGGTATTAGATGTAATTAATTATAATTATAAGAGTTATTATGAAATGTATGATAAATTTCATAATATATTAGATCCATATATTGATATGTTAAGGTCCCTTCATAATGAGATACAGCAGATAACTGTTTATACTAGTAACAATATAGTAAAGCATTCAGACTATATAATTCCTATGGAAACCATTAAAGATACTAGCTGGTATCAAGAGGTATCAGGTAAATATCAACCACGTTGGTTTGTTACTGATAAAAAAAATGTTTTTGCAGCAGTTCAATTTATTAATAAAGATTATAATGATATAGAAAATATTCTCTATGTGAAAATAAATTTTGAAAGTTTTTTTAAATCTTTATATAATATTTCGAATTCTAATTGTGGAGTCTATGTTATAGATAAAAACAATGAAGTCATATTTGAAAATAGAAATTATGATGGTAAAATTGATTATTTATTGCCAAGTACTGAATTAAATAAAGCAAATGGAGATAGTATAACTTATAACAACACAAAATATATTTTAATAAAAACTGATATAAAAAATATAGGATGGACTGTTTACCTTTATAAACCTGTACACTTAATTGTTGAATCATCTAAAAATATTATTTATACTGTACTATCTATGGTTGGAATTTGCCTTTTTATACTTTTATTTGTAGGTTATTGGCTTTCATATATGATAGTAAATCGTATTGAAAAATTAACTAAGAACATGAAAGAAATGGATATGAATCATTTGGAAGTTACAGTAGAAAGCAATTCAGAAGATGAAATTGGTATTTTAATTAATAGTTTTGATAAACTTATTGTAAAGATAAAGACTCTTATACAAGAAGTGTATAAAAGTGAAATCTCTAAAAGAAAATATGAGATGAAAGCATTACAAGCTCAAATAAACCCACATTTTCTTTACAATAGTCTATCGTTAATTAATTGGAGAGCAATTAGATCAGGAGAAGATGAAATTAGCCAAATGGCTCAATTATTATCAACATTTTATCGTACGTCCTTAAATAAAGGGAGCAATGTAATAACAGTTGAGAATGAACTAAGCAATACAGAAGCTTATATTAAGATTCAAGCTATGATGCATAATTATAGTTTTGATGTAAATTTTGATGTTGATAACAATGTTAAAGAGTATTATATGATTAATCTACTACTTCAGCCTTTAGTTGAAAATGCAATATGTCATGGTATTGATCAAAAAAGAAACCATAAAGGAAAGCTGATGGTGTCTGCAAAACAAGAAGGAAAAGATATTATATTTAAAGTAGAAGATAATGGAATTGGAATGGAACCTGAAATTTGCAAAAAAATTCTTACTACTAAAACAAAAGGATATGGAGTAAAAAATGTCTATGATAGAATCAAACTTACTTATGGAGAAAATTGTGAACTAAATTATATAAGTGTACCAAATGAAAAAACTGTTGTTATAATGCGCATTCCAGCAGAAAGAGATAAAGATAAATTTAATGAATAACTGTAAATTGGCTGTTTTAAAATAGAAATGTGATTTCTATTTAGGACAGCTTATTTTTATGTATATGTTTTCATATTCATAAGAAATTTGTATAAATCTAAAATCTTTGGTATATACGCATAACTAAATAAATTTTATAATTACAATATAAATTAGTTAACCAAAAGCTATTTATAGTTAATATATTACTTATTCATAAAATTAGGAGGTTTAGGGGTATGTTAAAAAGAAATCTAATGAAAACTATGAAAAGGATAACATCTATTGGAATGGCTACTGTTATATTAGCTGTGTTTTTTGCAGGATGTGGAAAGGGAACAGATACAGCGACAACAGAAGCAAAAGATAAATCACAAGCAGCAACTACACCATATGGAAAATATGATAAATTAGTAACCTATACCATAGGCAAAAACACACCGGGAAGTCCACGATTTCCACAGGGGGATAGCTATGAAAATAACGCATATACAAGATATCTAAAAGACGTATTAAATGTTCAAAATCAAGATGCATTTGAAGCAGCTAATGGAGATGCTTATGATCAAAAAGTATCTATGTCAGTTGCAACTGGTGACATTCCGGATATTATGAAAGTCGATGCAACAACATTAAAACAATTAGTAGATGGTGATATGATAGCGGATTTAACTGATGTTTACAAAAATTGTGCTACGGATAAAATTAAACAAATGTATGATTCATATAATGGAAGAGCATTAGAAAGTGCTACATTTGATGGAAAACTTATGGCACTGCCATCTACTCAATGTGCAAATGTGCCTACAATGCTTTGGGTTAGACAAGACTGGATGGATAAGCTTGGTTTACAAGCACCTAAATCAATGGATGATGTGGAAAATATTTTACAACAGTTTGTGACAAAAGATCCAGGCAATAACGGAGCAGGAAAAACAATTGGTCTTGCAGCATCATCTAATATTGGAGGAATCTATGGCGCACTCTTCCAACTAGATAATGTTTTAAGTATTTATAATGCATTTCCAGGACAATGGATTAAGGAAGATGGAAAAGTAGTATATGGGTCTACAACTAATAACATGAAAAAGGGATTGGAAAAGGTTTCAGAAATGTTTAAAAAAGGTTTAATTGATCCACAAATGGCAGTAAGACAAGGTGATGATGTTACCTCACTTATTGTTAACGGACAAGCTGGAGCATTCTTTGGACCATGGTGGTCAGCTGATTATCCATTAAATGATGCTAAGAAGTTAAATCCAAATGCACAATGGGTTCCTTATATAATACCAACAAATGCAGATGGATCTTATACAACTTATACACAAAATCCAGCAAGTGACTTTTATGTTGTTAAAAAAGGATTTGAACATCCAGAACTATTAGTAAAAATAGCAAGTGTTATTAATGACAAGATGGTATATGAGGATTATGGAAAGCAAGAACTTATGGATTATATAAAGCAAGGCGTTGATTCAGGTGTAAGACCAGTGGGTATTCTTATTAATGATTATAATGCAACAATTGATATGTATAAAAATATTGATTTAGCACTTAAAGGAGAAAAAGATCCAGAATCTTTAGGGGCTGATAAAGGAAATTATGAAAAATGTAAGGATTACTTAGCTAATCCAAATTCTCCAAGTGCTGATGCATGGAGTGGTTATACTTCAAGAATGATTGCTCCAAAACTAATGAGTGAGACCAAGATAAATGAAGTTAATCCAGTATTTTTCGGTCAGACAAAGACTATGAAATTAAAATGGACGAATTTAAGGAAGTTACAAGATCAAGCTTTCTTAAAAATAGCAACAGGTGAAGCTTCAATAGACTCTTTCGATGACTTTATTTCAACTTGGAAGAGTACGGGTGGAGATGAAATTACAAAAGAAGTTGAAGAGGCTATAAAAAAATAAATACTAATTTGACAGTTTGGGTGCAAATAGTATTTGCATCCAACTTAGGCATTATCAAAAAAATAACAAGTCAATCCACCTGCCTATTTGAACTTGTTATTTTCTTTCATATGCCTTATTATCGAAGAATTAATATTTAACATTATAAATAAGGAAAGCAGGGGGATTCATGAAAAAAGGGAAAAAACAACTAAGTTATCATCTTATGATGGTACCCGGTATGATATTTTTACTCATATTTAGCTTTATTCCTATGTTTGGTATAATAATGGCTTTTCAAGAATATTTACCGGCAAAAGGAATACTAGGCTCTAAGTGGGTTGGACTTGATAATTTTAAATATATGCTTCAAATACCAGATAGTATGAATATTTTAAGAAATACATTAATTATTGCCATAGGAAAAATTATTTTAAGTACCATAATACCAATTACATTTGCATTACTTTTAAATGAAATAAGAAAAAAATGGGCTAAAAAAACAATTCAAACTATTGTATATTTACCACACTTTCTATCATGGGCAGTTTTAGCTGTAGTAGTAGCTAATATTTTCTCTTTTGATGGTCCGGTTAATGCATTCCTTAAAATGTTTGGATATCAACCAACATTATTTCTAGCAAGTAATACATGGTTTAGACCCATATTAATAGGAACAGATGTGTGGAAAGAATTCGGTTATGGATCAATTGTATACTTGGCGGCATTAACTGGTATTGATTCTGGGTTATATGAAGCAGCTTCTATGGATGGAGCTAATAGATTTAAACAACTGATACATGTAACATTGCCTGGAATAATGCCTATAATTATGTTAATGACAGCAATGAATTTAGGAAATATTTTAAATGCTGGTTTTGATCAAGTATTTAATTTATATAATCCAATTGTTTATCAAACAGCAGATATTATTGATACATATGTATATCGTGTAGGTTTAGTTGGAATGCAATATAGTTTTGCAACAGCAGTAGGACTATTAAAATCAGTTGTAGGATGTATATTATTATTGTCAGCAAACAAATTATCTCAAAAGCTTGCTAATATGCAGATTTTCTAAGGAGGAATAATTATGTTAAAGTCAAAAAGTTTCGGAAGCAGGTTTGCTGATGTTTGCATATGGAGTGTTATATTATTACTTACAGCAGCTTGTTTATTTCCACTTGTAAATATGGTCGCTATTTCTTTTAGTAATAAATCAGCAGCAGCAGGAAATTTGGTAGGATTGCTTCCAGTTGGTTTTACTTTGGACTCGTATAAGACACTATTGAAAGAAAGTCAATTTTGGCGCTCTTTTGGTATTTCTGTATTAAGAGTTGTTTTAGGAACAGCATTAAATTTGATACTGGTGGTATTAATGGCATACCCATTGTCTAAAAGTAAACGAGAGTTTCACTCAAGAAATATCTATATGAATTTTATGATATTTGCAATGTTGTTTTCAGGTGGTCTTGTTCCAATATTTATTACAGTAAAAAACTTACATTTACTAGATACTATTTGGGCATTAATTTTGCCAGGGGCTGTACCAATATTTAATGTAATTTTGTTAATGAATTTTTTTAAAAGTATTCCAAAATCATTAGAAGAGGCAGCAGAATTAGAAGGATGTAGTAAATGGCAAATATTATTTAAAATCTATATTCCAATATCACTTCCAGCATTAGCAACAATCTCATTATTTAGTATTGTAGGACACTGGAATGATTTTTTTAGTGGATTGCTATATATAAATAAAGCAGCAAATTATCCATTACAAACTTATATACAACAATTAACAGTAGATATTACAAAAGTAACAAATCCGGCACAACTACAAAGTATTGCCGATATTTCTAATAAAACACTAAATTCGGCCAAAATTGTTATATCAACTATTCCATTATTAGTTATTTACCCATTCTTACAAAAGTATTTTGTTACAGGAATGGTTGTGGGATCTGTTAAGGAATAGAGTATATCAAGAATTATTTTTAAAATGAATCTAATAATTCGGAGTTTTATAGATTAATAGTTTCCATGTGATAAAAATTTTTGAGATAAGTCATTGAAGTTAAGAGATGGAGAAAGGAAATAATATAATGAAGGAGATATATAAAATTGATACAAGTCCCTCGTGTAATAATAAAAATGTTGTAGAAGGAGATAAGTATAGGTTTACTGTGCTGACTCCTCAAATGATAAGGTTAGAATATAATGATAATGGATTATTTGAGAATAGACCGACCCAGAAAGTAATAAATAGAAATTTTGAAGTACAAGACTTTAAGGTAATTGATGAGGATGATAATTTAGAAATAATAACTGACTGTATTCATTTAATTTATGACAAGAAGAAGTTTTCCCAAAATGGACTAACTATAATGGTAAGAGGGAATATAAGCAATTATCATAGCATTTGGCATTATAGCGAAGAAATTAAGGATTTAAAAGGTACAGCAAGAACTTTGGATGGGGCTAACGGTGCAATTCCTTTAGAAAGAGGTTTAATCTCAAAAGATGGATTTTCTATTATAGATGATAGTGAATCTTTAATTTTAAAAGAAGATGGATGGATTGAAACAAGAGAAAAAAATATAACAGATATTTATTTTTTAGGATATGGTAGAGATTATCTTAAGTGCTTAAAAGACTTTTTTAAATTATGCGGAAATACTCCATTTCTTCCTAAATATGCATTAGGAAATTGGTGGAGCAGATATCATAAATATACTGAAGATGAGTACAAAGAATTAATAGAAAGATTTAAAAGAGAGAAAATACCATTTTCGGTAGCTGTAATTGATATGGATTGGCATCTGGTAGATATCGATCCTAAGTATGGTAGTGGATGGAGCGGATATACCTGGAATAAAGAGTTATTTCCAGATCCAAAAGAATTTATGGAATGGCTCCATGAAAATGGATTAAGGGTTACATTAAATGTCCATCCGGCTGATGGAATAAGAGCTCATGAAGAAATGTATATTGAGATGGCTAAATACTTAGATATAGATTATTTGAGTGAAAAAAATATTAAATTCGATATTTCAGATCCAAAATTTTTGGAGGCTTATTTTAAGTATGCTCATCACCCAAATGAAGAAAATGGAGTGGATTTTTGGTGGATTGATTGGCAGCAAGGCAATAATTCAAAGATAGAAGGTCTTGATCCATTGTGGATGCTTAATCATTATCATTTTTTGGATAATAAACGTAGTGGAAAGCGACCGCTTACTTTTTCTAGATATGCAGGAATAGGAAGTCATAGATATCCTGTTGGATTTTCGGGAGATAGTATTATAACTTGGGAGTCTTTGGATTTTCAGCCTTACTTTACAGCCAATGCATCTAATGCAGGATATGGATGGTGGAGCCATGATATTGGAGGACATATGCTTGGTATAAAAGATGATGAAATGGCATTAAGATGGCTTCAATTTGGTGTATTTTCTCCAATTATGAGGCTGCATAGTTCTTCAAGTGTCTTTAATGGAAAGGAACCTTGGAGGTACAACTCCATTGTTCATGAAACCATGAATGAATTTTTAAGATTTCGACACAGTTTAATACCATATATTTATACAATGAATAGAATTTTTAGTGAAGATGGAATTCCCTTAATACAACCTATGTATTATCATAATCCTGAAAATAATGAAGCTTATGAAGTTCCAAATCAATACTATTTTGGGTCAGAATTAATTGCATGTCCAATAACACATCCAATAAATAAGAAAATTGGCAGAGGAAAAGTAAAGGTATGGCTGCCAGATGGAATTTATATAGATATATTTAATGGAATGATTTACTCTGGAAATAGAAATATTAACTTATATAGAGATATTAAAAAAATACCAGTCCTTGCAAAAGCAGGAGCAATTATTCCAATGATAGATATGAAGAATTGTTACAATCAGATAGATAATCCAAAAGATATTGAAATAAGAATTTTTGCAGGGAATAATGGTACATTTACAATGTATGAGGATGATGGTCAGAGTTTAGAATATTTAAAAGGAAAATATGCGGAAACAGAAATGAGCCTGGAATGGGGAGAATCTATTATTAGATTTATAATAAAGCCTATAAAAGGAGAAAGTTCCATTGTTCCAAAAGAGAGAAATTATGTTCTTAAATATATAGGCTTTAATGATTGTGAAGAAATAACAGTTACATCAAATAATAAAGAAGCAGCATATGAAAAAGAATATAATAATTTAATGAATATGATTGTTATAAAAAGTAATGAAATAAACTCACTTGAGGGCTTAGTTGTTGAATTTAAAGGAAAGTCTCAATTAAGCTGCAATAATATTACTAAACATATATTTGACTTTTTAAATGAAGCACAAATAGAATTTGAAATAAAAGATAAAATTTATAATATCATAAATTCACATGAAACTTCAGTTAAAATTATAGGAGCTTTACAAACATTGGAATTAGATAAAGATTTATTTGGTGCAATTTGTGAGATTATTTTAGCTTATTAACTATATTAAGATGATTTTATTAATAAATAAAAGTATTTCAATTGGAGGTAATTATGAATAAAGAATGGTGGAAAGAAAGTGTAGTTTATCAAGTGTATCCAAGGAGTTTTAATGATTCAAATGGAGATGGCATTGGGGATTTAAGGGGGATAATAGAAAAGTTAGATTATTTAAAAGAATTAGGTATCGATGTGATTTGGCTATCTCCAGTATATAAATCACCAAATGATGATAATGGATATGATATAAGTGATTATGAAGATATAATGGATGATTTTGGAACAATGGAAGATATGGATGAGCTTATTAAAGAAGGAAATAAGAGAGGCATAAAAATCCTTATGGATTTAGTTGTTAATCATACTTCTGATGAACATAAATGGTTTATTGAATCTAAAAAATCAAAAGATAATTCATATAGAGATTATTATATTTGGAGAGATTCAGTAAATGGAGAAGAACCTAATGATTTAAGATCAACATTTAGTGGTAGTGCATGGCAATATGATGAGATTACAGGACAATATTATTTACATTTATTTAGTAAAAAACAACCAGATTTAAATTGGGAAAATGAAGAAATGCGAAATAAAGTTTACGATATGATGAATTTTTGGATTGATAAAGGTATTGGTGGATTCAGAATGGATGTTATTGAACTTATAGGTAAAATTCCAGATGAAAAGATAAAAGAAAATGGTCCAAAGCTTCATAGATATATAAAAGAAATGAATAAAAAAACATTTGGAGATAAGAATTTATTAACTGTTGGGGAAGCTTGGTGCTCTAATCCAGAAATAGCAAAACAGTATTCAAATCCAGATGGCAGCGAGCTTAGTATGATATTCCAATTTGAGCACATTTTATTAGATCAAGAACCAGGTAAAGAAAAATGGGATTTGAAGCCATTAGAACTGTTAGATTTAAAAAAAGCATTATCCAGATGGCAAATAGAATTAGAAGGAGCAGGCTGGAACAGTTTATTTTGGAATAATCATGATGTACCAAGAATAGTTTCAAGATGGGGAAATGATAAAGAATATAGAGTAGAAAGTGCAAAAATGCTTGCTACATTATTGCATGGAATGAAGGGAACTCCTTATATATATCAAGGGGAAGAACTTGGTATGACAAATATAAGATTTGAAGATTTAAGTGATTATAAAGATATAGAAACTATTAATATGTACAATGAAAGAAGAAAGCAAGGCTATAAGCATGAAGATATAATGAATTCCATATATGCAAAAGGTAGAGATAATGCACGTACACCAATTCAATGGGATGATAGCAAAAATGCAGGTTTTACAACAGGAGAGCCTTGGATAAAAGTAAATCCTAATTATAAAGAAATAAATGCTAAAGCACAACTAAATGATGAAAATTCTATATTTAATTATTATAGAAAGCTAATTAAAATTAGAAAAACAAATCCAGTAGTTGTGTATGGAAAATATGAATTGATTTTAGAAGAAAATAAAGAAATATTTGCATATACAAGAACTTTAGAAAATGAAAAGTTAGTAGTTATTTGTAATTTTACAGGTACTAAGACGAAGTTTGCTTTTGAGGATGAAATCGAGTTTAACTCTAAGGAACTTTTAATTTCGAATTATGATGTAGATACAAATAATTCCATAAATAATATAGATCTTAGACCTTATGAATCAAGAATTTATAAACTTACATTAAAGTAAAAAATATAACCTTAACTGACTTATTGTAAGCAGTTGAAATTAAGCAAGGTTATTATCATAGAAGGAGTAGTCCAAATGAAAGAGTATATATTCGGCGTAGATATTGGAGGGACAACCGTTAAGCTTGGTTTATTTGAAGTTGAAGGGAAGTTATTAGAGAAGTGGGAGATTGAAACAAGAAAAGAGAATGAGGGAAAATATATTCTGGAGGATATTGTAGAAACATTAGAAAATAAGCTTAAGGAAAAGAAAATTTTAAAGGATAATGTATTAGGCGTGGGAATTGGTGTGCCTGGGCCAGTTAAAGATGAAGGAATAGTACTTAAATGTGTGAATATCGGCTGGGAAATCTTTAACATAGTAGACGAAGTAAATAAATTAATAAAATTGCCTGTTAGGGCTGGAAATGATGCTAATGTTGCGGCACTTGGAGAAATATGGAAAGGTGGAGGAAAAGGTTATAAAAATATTGTAATGGTAACATTGGGAACTGGAGTTGGTGGTGGAATTGTTATTGATGGCAAGATAATATCTGGGTCTCAGGGAGCAGGCGGTGAAATTGGTCATATTAAAGTTTCTGATAATGAGGAAGAATGTTGCAGCTGTGGAAATAAAGGATGCTTAGAACAATATGCTTCCGCAACAGGAATTGTTAAGTTAGCCAATAAAGCGTTAACCACTACTAAAATAAAATCTAAATTGAGAGAATTTGAATGTTTATCAGCAAAAGATATTTTTGATTCGGCAAAAGACGGAGATGAATTAGCATTAACGTTAGTAGATGACTTTAGTGCTAACTTAGGTAAAGCTTTAGCAAACATTGCATGTGTTATTAATCCAGAAGCATTTGTTATCGGTGGAGGTATATCTAAAAATGGGGATATTCTAATTAAAAATATCATGAAGCATTTTAAAGATAATGCATTTCATGCAGTAAGAAATACTAAATTTGAACTTGCAAGGTTAGGGAATGATGCAGGAATATATGGAGCCGCAAAACTAATTTACAAATATTAAATGATTTTATGCTAATAAGGCATTATCAAAAAAATAATAAGTCAATCCGCCTGTCTATTTTCCATCGTCGTAGGAAACTCGACTTGCATACGCTCGCTGAGTACTCACAGAGTAAGCGACCATCATTAAATCATAGATTCGAGATGTCTGCTTAAGCGATTCACACAGAATCATAGATTGCACTGTGTGAAAGTTCGAGAACCCAAATGTGAAATTTGGACTTGTTATTTTTTTCATATGCCTAGATTAAATAATATAGGATTATTTCAATTCACTTGTAAACGATTAATACTTATTCACTTATAAATAAGGGAGGTAATATTGTGATTAAAAGAACTAATAAAATAATAGCACTAATTATGTGTGCAACAACTGCCTCAACATTAGATTCACCAATAAAAGTATTTGCAGATGATACATTACAGGATAAAGATGGAAGCTTTTATAATGCTGTTGCTTATTCAAATAACAAATATTTATATGATGGTTATAGAGGAAGTAGTGGAGATGAAAAAGCAACATATTATAACAACGGTAAATACACAGAATTAGAGGAGGTAGATGCTTCTGATGAAGCCATAAAATATGGAAGTACAGATGTACAAGTAGATAATGATGGAGTTGAAGAATTATTTAATTTGCAAAAAGGACAGTTTGAAGGTGAAAGTATAAAGGATCAGGAATCACTTATTAAAAACAAACTAATAAGCAAATTAAAAGGTACGAAAAGATACGGAAGTGATGTAGAAAATTACCTTAATTTAGATAAACAAATTGTTACTAATAAAAGTAGTTTTCAGGATGTATGGTATGAATATACAGCAGATTATAATGGCCAAGATATAAAATATGTAACAACAATCGATGTTTCAGCAAAATCAAATGATGATTGGGATAATATTACATTAAAGAAGGGAAGTGGAGTAACTTCAAGCTTTGGAGATAGTTATCAGTTTTGGTTTTCAGTAACAACAAATGATGCTGGTAATAAAGAAAGTGATGGACAGCCCAAAACGTATAATGGAGATGTACAAGCAGCATCAACATATATAGCTGGGAGAATAAAAGATTATTGTGGGTATGATGCAGAAGTTATACAAGAAAATGGAAGATGGGTAATTCAATTAGTATCTGATCAAAAATTAGATGGGGATGTAATAACAGGACATAATGGTGATATTTCAGTATCAACAGAAGAAGTGCCTTCAAGTCATATAAAATATGTAGATGATGGCGGAAATGATGGAAATATAGGAGGAAATACTAATAATACAGGAGGAACTAATACAACTGGTGCCGCAGTAACTCCGGGGGGAACCACTGATAATACAGGGGGAACTACTGGAAGTGATACTGATACAATTACTCAATATATAACAACAATTAATATAAATGCACAAACAGCACATGAGTGGAAAAATATTACATTAAAAGCAGGTGATGGTATAACATCAGACTTTGGCAGCAGTTATCAGTTTTGGTTCTCAATAACAGATAATGATGTTAATAATAAAGAAAGTGATGGACAGCCCAAAACATACAATGGAGATGTACAAGCAGCAACAGAATATATAGCTGAAAGAATAAAAGATTATTGCGGATATGATGCTAAAGTTGTTCAAGAAAATGGAAAACCAGTTATTCAAATAATATCTAATGCAAAATTAGATGAAAGTGTAATACTAGGATATGATGATAATATTTCAGTAACAACAAAAACGCAACAAGTAAGTTCTACATCAACTACAACTGGTGCTGCGGTAACTCCAGGAGGAACTGCTGATAACACAGGAGGAACTACCGGAAGTGATACAATTACTCAATATACAACAACAATTGATATAAATGCACAAACAGCACATGACTGGAGAAACATTACACTAAAAAAAGGCGATGGTATAACATCAGACTTTGGTGGCAGTTATCAATTTTGGTTTTCAATAACAGATAATGACCCTAATAATAAAGAAAGTGACGGACAACCAAAAACATATAATGGAGATGTACAAGCAGCAACAGAATATATAGCTGAAAGAATAAAAGATTATTGTGGATATTATGCTCAAGTTGTTCAAGAAAATGGAAAACCAGTTATTCAAATAATATCTAATACAAAATTGGATGAAAGTGTGATACTAGGATATGATGATAATATTTCAGTAAAGACAACAACACAACAAGTAAATTCTACATCAACTACAACTGGTGCTGCAGTAAATATAACTGGAGGAACTACTAATATTACTGGATCTGCGGGAATTTTACAACAAAGTTTTCCTGATGTTGAAAGTGTTATTGTAGATAATACAAAAGAACCAGTGTATTATGGCGTTGTAAATGATGAAGGAAAATATATGGATATATCGGTGTTTGCTAATATTAAACTTGGATATACAGTTAACGGCAAGACTAAAACAGTTTCCATAGAAAAGTTCGGGAAAAAATATGGTGATGAAAATATTGCAGCTAATTTAAACAGCTTGGAGGTATTGGCGCAAGATTCAAATTATATTTATGCTGAAATTAACGTAAAATTTACTTCAGATAGTGACATAAGCATATTGTATCCAGATGGTACAAACAGCAAAAACTATATCCTAAGGTTCTCTAAGGCTTTAGGAGAAAAAGTTGATGATGCATATACTCCGAAAGAAGCTATTGCATATGAAATGAATTCAGAATCAGATTTTCAATCTTGGCTTCAACCTAAAGTTAGTGATGACTGGTATAACTTGGATGTATTTGCTAAAGACGGGCAATTATATACTGTAAGATTCAACAAAAACAGTCCTAAGAATACTAACGAGATACAATGTCAGGAAATAGCATTTAAATCTTCGGTAGATACTGCTTACAATATTAATAGAAATTCTATAACTAAGGTTAATGACCCATCTGTTCAAACAAGAATGACACATAAAAAAATAGAAACCACAGATCCAGAACAAATTAGAAATTTAATGAAACCATATTATTCAATAGATTCGGAAGGAAATTTATGGGTACTTGGATTGCAAAAAATATATGAATTTAACGGTGGAGGATTTAGTGAAAAATATACAGTTGATTCAGGTATAAATAGTCTGGATGTATATAACAAAGATAATATAGTTGCGTGGGAAGATAGTAACGGTGATGATGACAGTATTTATGTAACCAATATTAATGAATATATAAATGATAATGCTAATCAAGCAAATAGTGCAAATGGTGATACAGATAGTAACGCAGATAATAATTCAGTTTCCAATAATAAAGTTGAAAATAGTAATGGTTGGGTTAAAACAAAATTGGGATGGGAATTTTTTGATGAATCAGGAAAACAAGTTAAAGATTCTTGGATTAAAGTAAATGATAAATGGTATTTAATTAATAAAGATGGAGTTATGCAAACCGGTTGGACCAATATAAATGAAACCTGGTACTACTTACAATCTGATGGAAGTATGGCAACAGGTTGGACCAAATCTGGTGATGATTGGTATTACTTACAATCTAATGGAAGCATGGCAACAGGTTGGTCAAATATAGATGGAAGTCATTATTATCTAAAAAAATCAGGAGAACTATCTGTAGGATGGGTTTATGATACTGGAAATTGGTATCATTTTGGCACAGATGGAGAAATGATTACAGGATGGTTAAAATATAACAAGAAATGGTACTATTTTGATGAAGATGGAAGAATGCTATCAAATACAACTATAAATGGCTACAATCTTGGAAGTGATGGTGCTTTAAGCAATTAATTAAAAAGGAAGGAAAAGTTATGAATAATTCAAGAAAAAAATTAAAGGTTTTATGGAGTATAGCGCTTATGGCAACTACAATTATATCAAATATACCTAGTATTGCATATGGGGACAGTAATTTTGTCAAAATTCCAATAGTAAATACTTCTGAAAAAGGAGCATTTAATCAGAAGCTCTTATTATATGATGTTTCAACAGATAAATCAATGTATAATCCAGGCTCAAATGTAATAGTAAACATAGAATTGGCTAATTACACAGGAAATAAAATATCAAATGGAACTATAGAATTATCAGTAAAACATCTAGATACACAAATTGGAGATACAATAACACAAAGTTTTTCAATTGAAGATGGTGAAGATCAGCAATTGTCTTTGAACTGGACAGCACCTAAGGAGGATTATAAAGGATATTTACTTGAAATTATGTGTAAAGATTCTGACGGGAAAGTTATAGAATCATCATCAACAGCTGTAGATGTATCATCAAATTGGCTTAAGTTTCCTAGATATGGGTATTTAACAAGGTATGGAAATGATGTAAATACAAAAGATGTAATAGACCAATTAAAAAAATTTCATTTAAATGGATTACAATACTACGATTGGCAGAACAAACATGATGATCCTATAGCAAAAGATGGCTCAAATGTTGCAGACAAGTGGCAGGATTTATCAAAACATGATGTATATAAGTCAACAATAGAGGGGTATATAAATAATGGTCATGAAGCAGGAATTGCATCAATGGAATATAATTTAATATATGGAGCATATAAAGGCTACGAAGCTTATGGTGCAAAGAAAGAATGGGGATTGTTCACTGATCCAAGTGGAATTAATTCACCACAATGGATTATGAAAATGCCTGATGGCTGGGAATCAGATCTTTATTTTATGGATCCATCAAACAAGGATTGGCAAAATTACATTTTTGGAAGAGAAAAAGAAGTTTTTGATGCATTCAATTTTGATGGATGGCATATGGATACTGTAGGTGATTTTGGGACAATGTATAAATCAGATGGAACACCAGTATCAATTACAACTACATTTAAAGATTTTTTAGATTCAGCTAAAGAGGCATTTCCTAATAAATATATATTGATGAATCCAGTTGGAGGTAAGGGACATGAACAAGTAAATAGTAGTAAAGTGGATGGTGCATATACAGAAGTTTGGCCATGGGACGGTACTGCAACATATAATTCACTAAAAGGTGTTGTTGATCAAACAAGGACTGAGACAAACGGAAGATCATTAATAGTACCGGCATATATGAATTATAATGTAGGAGACAAGCATAGTGAAGAGAAACCAGGAACATTTAATACTACATCAGTATTATTAACAGGCGCTTCAGTATTTGCAGCAGGTGGATCTAGGCTTGAGTTAGGTGACGATACAAGAATGCTTACTAAAGAGTACTTCCCCAATAGAAATGTTGTTATGAATGATGAGTTAAAAGCAAGAGAAAGAAAATATTATGACTTTATAGTTGCATATGAAAATTTATTAAGAGATGGGCAAATAAATACTAATAACGACATTGAAGTTGATGGATATGAAAGTAGTAATGTAGGAGAAGCAAATAAGATATGGACATATGGTAAAAAAGATGAGAATTATGATGTTATTCAAATGATAAATCTTTTAGGAGTTTATGATAATACCTGGAGAGCTGCTGATGGAATCAAATCTACACCAGCTAAAATACAAAACTTTAAAGTTAAATATTATGTAACACAAGATGTTCAAAGTGTTTTATTGGCATCACCTGATGCTAATGATTGTAAATCACAAAATTTACAATTTACAAAAGGAAGTGATGAAAAAGGAAATTATATAGAATTTACGGTACCATCATTAGAATATTGGAATATGATCTATCTAAAGAAATTAAAGAATGATAATATTGATAAAAATAATGATGCAATAGGTATTCCGGGTAAATTAACTAATCCGGGTTTTGAAGATGGATTAATGGGATGGAATATATCAGGAGGCAGTTATGGTATAGATTCAACAGATTCGGCATCAGGAAATAATAAGTTATTTTTCTATGATAAAAAACCTTATATTGAGAAGCTTGACCAAACAGTATCAGGATTAAAAAATGGAAAATATACAGTAACAGCTATGGTAAAACAAAATACAGGCGTTCCAGATTATGCAGCTATGGAATTAACATCAGGTAATGATACTGAAAAAGTTAATATTAAACATTCTGATGACTATGAGAAAATAGAAGGAACTGTAGAGGTTACAGATGGAAAGTTAAATATAGCATTTAATTATAAATCAAGTGTGAATGGCGAGGTTAATTTACAAATCGATGATATTCAATTATTAGATGAAAATGAAAATGTTGTATCAAAAGAAGCTAAAGTTCTTAAACCAGGTGATGAAGGATATATGGTTTATATACCTGAATCGGTTGGAAAAATAACAAATGGAGGTTTTGAATCAGGTGATGCAACAGGCTGGGCAGCTCTTAATAAAGATGGATTTGGAGTTAATCAGGATGATGCCTATGATGGAAATTACAAATGTTATTTCTGGGCACAAGGAAAACAATCATTACAACAAAAGGTAACTGAGTTGCCTAATGGAAGTTATACAGTAAAAGCAATGGTTAAACAAAATACTGGAACTCCTACATCATCTAAATTAGAATTATCTGGATTTGGAGGAGATACAGCTTCAGTTAAAATTCCTCATGGAGATTCATATGCTGAAATATCTGGGCAGGTTAATGTTACCAATGGTACTTTAATAATTTCATTTATGCAAGATAGTACAGATATGACAAATCTGGAAATTGATAATGTTGAATTGATAGCAAATTAAGGCATATGAAAGAAAATAACAAGCCAAAATATGCCGAGGATATTTGGACTTGTTATTTTTTTGATAATGCCTAAAGTATGTGAATATTAGAAATTGTTAGGGAACAATAAAAGAGACATAGCAATAATTAGTGTGAAAAATAAACTTTTTTACAGCTGAGAGAATATTGCTATGTTTCTGTTATTTATGTAGGTTTTGTTAATTAAGGCACAATCAAAAAAATAACAGACCAGTATGTTTGCCTATTTCGTGCCATACTGCGTCAGCAAATCCTACTAATAGGCCCTGCTATGAGCAGGATTTGCTTCCTTGCCTGACACGAAATATACGGCACATCTTTGGTCTATTATTTATTTTCATGTGCCTAAATTTATGAAAAATCACATCTAAAATATGTTTTGATTTGATAAAATTTATAGAAGATTTAGGAGGAAGTTTATGAATTGGCAAAGAGAATTAGTCGCATATCAAATATATCCTAGAAGTTTTAATGATTCTAATGGAGATGGAATAGGAGATTTGCAAGGTATAATTGAAAAATTAAATTATTTAAAAGATTTAGGAATTGATTTAATTTGGATAAGTCCAATATATAAATCACCAAATGATGATAATGGATATGATATTAGTGATTATAAAGATATACTTGAGGAATTTGGGACTATGAAGGATTTTGATAATTTATTGAGAGAAGTTCATAAGAGAGGGATGTACCTAATTATGGATTTAGTTATAAATCATACTTCAGATGAACATCCATGGTTTATAGAATCAAGAAGCTCAAAAGATAATCCAAAGAGAGAATGGTATATTTGGAAAAAAGGAAAACAATCTATAGATGATGAGGATAATTTTGAACCTAATAATTGGGCAAGTATATTTGGAGGTTCAGCTTGGGAATATGATTCTAAAAGTGATGAGTACTATTTGCATTTATTTAGTAAAAAGATGCCAGATCTTAATTGGGAAAATAAAAGTTTAAGAAATGCACTTTATGAAATGATTAATTGGTGGTTAGATAAGGGGATAGATGGATTTCGCGTAGATGCAATTAGTCATATTAAAAAGTGTGATTATGATGATATGCCCAATCCAGATAATTTGAAATATGTGCCATCTTTTAATAAACAAATGAAACAGCCTGGTATAGAACTTTTATTACAAGACTTAAAAGAACATACTTTTGATAAATATAATATATTTACAATAGCAGAAGCAAGTGGGGTAAAAATAGAGGATTTAGAAGAGTGGACAGGAAAGGAAAAAGGAAAATTCTCTATGATATTTCAGTTTGAGCATATGCATTTATGGAATATGGATGGTATTGAAAAATTTCCTTTAATAAATTTCAAGAAAACTTTATCTAGATGGCAAAATGCTATTTATAAAGACGGTTGGATTGCATTATTTTTAGAAAATCATGATTTAACAAGAAGCGTATCCAAACTTGGAGATGAAAGAAAATATTGGAAAGAAAGTGCTAAAGCATTGGCATTAATGTATTTTATGCAAATGGGAACTCCATTTATTTATCAAGGCCAAGAAATTGGAATGACCAATGTAGATTATAACAGTATTGATGATTTTGATGATGTTGCAACAAAACACAGTTATAAAGAAAGAATAGAGCATGGAATGCCAGAAGAGGAATCTCTTGCGATTGTAAAAGCAACTACAAGAGATAATTCAAGAACACCAATGCAATGGAATAACACAGACAATGGTGGTTTTACTACAGGTACTCCTTGGATAAAAGCAAATAAGAATTAT
Source organism: Clostridium sp. DL-VIII (assembly GCF_000230835.1). NCBI lineage: Bacteria > Bacillati > Bacillota > Clostridia > Eubacteriales > Clostridiaceae > Clostridium > Clostridium sp. DL-VIII. The sequence continues at coordinate 5,782,827 of NZ_CM001240.1, read as the reverse complement.
AAAGAAATTATAGTTCTTTAATTAAATTGTACTTAGGATCAGAATTTACGTCTTTAAACAATTTATCCTTTTCGGCATACATATTTTTTTGTATATTAAATATTTCAGAAGCACATTTTTTTAATTCATCTCTTAAGTTCTTTTCAGAATTCAGTTTATCTAAACTATAATTGCCACTAATTAAATCTTTCTTTGAATCTTCAAGATCTTTCTTATGAGCTTCTAACAATCTTTCAAGATAATGATTAAGGCAAATGTTATCAATTTTCAAATTTGATATTTCATTCTTAAAATTAATTGGAATATTACTGCTTATATGAAAATCTTCAGAGCTCATTAAGTTATATGTAGTACAGTAATCATATAAAGTGTTTTCTATTTCAGGGAGTGAGAGTTTTGGATGAATAAGGTTAAAATTGGAAATTTTCTGAGCTTCATTATCGATATCACTAAGGATTTTAGAAAAATGTTCTTTGTTTAAAAATGTGTTTAGAAATTCATGGTACTCTTTTCTAATATAAAAAAGTTCATCTTCATTTGGCTTACGTTTTTTCTTTCCTTTCTTGGAGAGATTTAAGAGCTTGCTTTTCAAATCTTCTGGCAGATCTATTGGTAAATTTGTAGTGTCGTCTCTTAAATGCTCATCAAGACATTTAGAAAGAACAGAATCGATATCATAATTATATTTGTCGTGCAAATGTATATTTTGTAAATCATCAATGTCTAAAATTGGAATATCATAATTTTCATAAGATTTCATCATTTGATCATGCAAACAATAATTATTAATCCAATTATCTAACTGCTTTATTAATTCTTTTAATTGATTTCCAGCAGAAACATGACTTTTTGAAGCTATTAATACAAATAAAGCAGTAAATTTATCTATTAAAATGGGAATAAGTTCCTTTAAATTTTTATTAAACAAATAGCTTGGATTTTTCTTTATATTATATTTAAGATAATCAGGTAAATTTTCGATTTCAGATAGAATTTTATCTATATAATTTAGAGTAAAGTCTGTATTTTTAGTGTCGAGGTTATAGCGTTTGTCATAAAAAGGACTATTCTTAAAATTTTTAAACATTAATGACAAAAGGTCACTTATCTCATATGGAATTTCATAATTACCTTCTTTGTTTGAATCTCTCTTTAGTCGTTCTTTATCTAGGTAGAAATAGTCTAAAAATTTTTCTATGTCATTTTTAAAATCATATTCCTTTATATCGTATTTTTTTATAAATTCATCTTTTGTATAGTCTGCTTCAATATCTTTTCTCATAAAAAACCTCCAAATAGCATTTATTTTTAATTATATACTAGATAAATCTGTTTTTGGATAATTTATAGCAACATATGTTATCCCAATTAACAATTTTATTTGGATAAAAATAAAATAGATATATAAAGAATATACAGTTATTTAAGAGATTATATATTAGAAAGGTGGAAAGCAAATGTATAAATTTATGACAAGATGTGAAAAAGGTGAAAAACGTACTTTTATGAAAAGAATACCTTCAGGAGAAAAAATGAACTTTACGAAAAAATAATGAAAGCGGTGATGAGATATCATTAGTTAACAATATAGAACAGGAAACAGATATACAGATCAATAATAATTTAAAATCAAATTCAGATGATAGTATTCTACAGGTATCAGTTCCTGTTAAATATAATTATCTTATATCAAATAATAGAATTAATATTAATAATGCTATATGTTATGAAGACCATAATTATGGAGTAAAATTATTAATTGACAAAAAAGAAATTCTACTAACCAACTTTATTATTCAAGCTGAGAAAAAACAAATTAAAGATGATGGGATACATAAAGAAACTTTATACGTACTACAGTGTCGCCTAGTAGGACAATTTGGAATTTCAAAAATAATAAAAATGCATTCAAAAGATATAATTAATTCTGATTGGATAAAAAGGTTAGGCATAGAATATAGTATTTATGATAATCAATTATATAAATACTTGGAGATTTATATTGGAAGGCTATTTACTAATAAACAAACTGAGATTAAATATGAACATGTAGGATGGAGATTAATTAATAATAAATGGATTTATCTTCATGGTGGAGGCAACATTGGTGGAAATAATCTCAATATAAAAGGAAAAGAAGATAAAATACTTGAAGTTGACCATAAAATGAATAAAAGGCAAGCTTTAAATCAAGCTTTAAATATGCTGCAAATAGCAGATTATCATAAAACAATTCCTATGTTTTTATATACTCATTTAAGTGTACTAAAAGAACTATTTAATGTAGCTGGTGTAAATCCTAATTTTTTGCTATGGCTAGAAGGCTTAACTGGTAGCAGAAAAACAAGTACTGCAAAAGTATTCTTTAATATTTTTAACAGAAGTAAAGATTATTTATCTGCCACATTTAAAGATACGATAGGATCACTTGAAGAAAAATCATTTCAGTATAAGGACAGTTTATTAATCTTGGATGATTTTTTTCATTCTATATCTAAACAAGAATGGAATTATACACAGCAAGTGGCATCTGAAATGATTCGCAGATATGGAGATAACTTTGGAAAATCTAGATTAGATAAAAACATGGAAAGAGGAAAAGAGTATCCACCTAGGGGAATGTTAGTTATTACAGGGGAATTAACAATAAAAGGAGAATCAACAGTTTCAAGATATTTAAGCATAGGTATTGAGAAAAATGATATTAATTTAGAAGTACTAAAGTATCATCAAGAAAATCCTAAAATATTATCTACACATTTATATCACTTTATTAAATGGGTTAGTGATAATTCAGAGAAAATTATCAAATATATTAGAGATAATTTTAGAAACTTAAGGAATAAAAATCAAGGAAAATATGGACATGGACGATTTCCAGAAGTACAAGCTATTTACGAGATTATTTGCAATATATTTTTAGAATATGCCATAGAATTGGAAATTATAGATATAGAAAAGAAACAGGATATTTATCATCAATGGAACAAATTTATTTATGAAACAATTTCAATTCATGAAAAAGCGAATCTACAACAAGATCCAGCAATAATGTATTTACAAGCGTTGCAACAGTTAATTTGTGATGGAGAGATTAAACTAACTTTTAGAAGTAGACATACAGATAAAAACACTATTGGATATGAGGATGAGGAAAATTATTATTTAAGCTCAGAAAAAACGGTTCAAGAAACAATTAAATATTGGCGAAAATTTTCAATAGAATTTCCAGCAACTAGTGAAATGCTTAATAAAGCATTAGATGTCTTAGGAATAATAAAAACAAAACTTGATAAAGGGATAATACGAAGGACACATAAAATTTCAGGGGATTCAAGAAGATTTTTAATAATCAATAAATTAAAAATGGAAGAAGTACTAAGAAGGATAGATTAATACTTAAAATTAAATAAAGTTTAAGTTTAGATACATATATGTTAAAAAATTGGAATTAAGTCAATTATATGTGAATACATTAAAGTGAGGAGAGTGATGATTATGAATAATATTTTAATGTATATATCAAAAGAAGATTATCAGAAAGCTTGTGGTAGCTTGAAAAGTGGACAAACCATAAATATATACAAAGGAAATAATGTGGAAATAGATATAAAAAAAGTAGGGAGAAAGATATATAATTTTATCTCACATTACGGAGATAATGATGCGAAGGAATGTTTAGAAGATATGTATTTAAGAAAAAGTAATTTATTAGCACTATAGGCAACATAAGTTTAAATATAAACAAGGATTTGTTATTATCCTTGTTTATATTAATAAACTGGATACTGATGAATAGGAGGTTAAAGCATGAAGAGAGTAGCTTGTTTATCAAGGGTATCGACATTAGATCAACATTCATCTATAGACAATCAACAAGAAATATTTGAGAATTGGTTGAAGAGAAATAAAGGTTGCATTATTTATAGAACTTATACAGATGAAGGTATAAGTGGAGCAAAGGGATATAAAAGAAAACAGTGGTTGCAAATGTTAGAGGATGGCAGGAAGAAACAATTTGACATATTATTAGCAAAGTCATATTCAAGATTTGGAAGAAATCAGAGAGAAACTCTTGAAGCTATTGCAATGCTTAGGAGTAATGGCATTAGAGTAGTTTTGCTAGAAGATAGTTTAGATAGTGAAAAAGATGCAAGTAAATTTGGATTGTTTGCTTGGTTAGCGGAACAAGAAGCACAAAAGACAAGTGAGAGAATAAAAATGGTATGGGAAAATTATAATCAGGAAGGAAAGGTTCATGTAACTCTAGCCCCATATGGATATGATTATAGTAAAGAGATAAAAAATTTTATTATAAATCCAATTGAATCTAAAATAGTAAGAAAGATATTTATGCTATATATTCAAGGAAACGGATTTAATAAAATAGCGCAATTACTAAGAGAAGAAGGAATATCAACTAAACGAGGCGGCAAATGGGCAGGAGCTACAGTTAGTGCAATTCTACAAAACGATTTTTATTTAGGCATATTAACTCAAGGGAGAACCCAAACAATTGATGTAACAATGGATACACAAAAGAAAATACCAAAAGAAGAATGGATTAAACACTATGAAAATCATGAAGCTATAATATCTAAGGAACAATTTGAAAAGGTGCAAGAGGAAATAAATAAACGTTCTAATAAAGCTAAAAGGTTTTATACTAAAGAACATGCTAATTTAGCTACAGGAGGAACAAGGCAAAGTAATGCATCATTATTCAGTAATTTATTAGTTTGTGGTGAATGTGGGGCAGGACTTACCATTAAAAGAAAGAAGAGGTTGAAAAATTATAAGCCTCATTATAATTGCATATCTTATGATCTTAAGGGGACTGTAGAATGTGGACATACATCTAATTTTATATGGGAAGATATATTAACAGAATATATTAAAGATAAATTAGATAAGTTAGTTGCAAATAATTACGAAGAATTAAAACAAAGATTGAAGGAAAAAAATTCAGTCAATGATAATAAAGCTTTAGAAAAAGAGCTAAAAGTAATTAAATCAAAATTAGAGCAGCAAGTAACTATATCTACAGCATTGTTAACAAACTTCACAAATGGAATTATTGGAGAAATGCAATTCAAGCTGCAAAATGAAAGCATTGAAAAAAGCTTGAATCAATTAGTAAAAAGGAAGGATGAACTGGAAGAAGTATTGAATAGCAAAGATACTTCTAAAGAAGAAGAGAAAATATTAATAGGAGGAGTCAATGAACTTTTAGAAACGGATATGGAGCATTGGAATAATGCAATGATGAAAGCTATTATAGAAAAAATAACTGTATTTATAGATGGAACTATAAATGTACATTTTAAATATTTAAATTATAAGTAAACAAAATATAATTAGGTAAAGAGAATCAAATAGAGTTTACAACAAGTAATGATCATTGAAATAATGCGGTGTTGAAGGTTACTCATTGAAAATAAAACTGTATTTATAAGGCTTAGTCATGTTAATTAAAATAGGTTTAGAACACTAATTTTGTATTTATATAAAACGTGAAATATTATAAGAACGCAATTATAATACTAGAAGGATTGAAATAGAAAATATTATTAAAAGCAAAACAAAATATAAGATAATTAAGGATAAAGAGCTATAGTCAATATAGGTAGTAAGCAATGTAATAATAAAGAATGTTATTGGAAAAGGTGAATTTATAGGTTGAGAATATTGATATTTAATTATAATAATACTTAAATATTAGTTGTGTGGTATAGATTAAATTAATCTATACCATTAATTTTTGTACTAAATAAATCATTAAGAATCCAAAATACAGTAAAGGTTTGTAAATTGGAACGATATTGAAAATAAAATATAATTAATTAAAGAGAAGCAAATAGAAACAACAACAGGTAATAAGCATAGGAATAATGCGGTATAAAATGCTATTATTGAAAATAAGACTGTATTTATAGAGAAGACTTAGTATATTAAATAAAAATATTTAAAATAAAATTATTGTAGCATAGGTTAAATAAATGAATCTAGGATACTAATTTTTGTAATAAATAGATCATGAAGAATCCAAAATACAGTAAATGTTTGTAAGTAAAACAGTATCAAAAATAAAATATAATTAAGTAAAGAGAAGTAAATATAGATTACAACAAGTAATGATCATTGGAATAATGCGGTGTTGAAGGCTGTTATCATTATGCATGTAATAATAACTATTGAATTCAAGTTATAAATATATGAGCTTTAAACAATATCTATATCATTTATTTTGGGTAAAAGTTTGAAGGGAATTGCAAATTGGTTATAATAAATATATATAAACAAAATATAATTAACTAGAAAATTTAAATATAACATACTTAGCATATAAAAAACAAAATATATAATGATAGGAAGTGATGCTATGCAGGAAGGATCAATATATTTAAAACGTGATGCTTATAATAAATTATTAGAATGGAAAAATAATCATACTAATAAAGTATTATTAGTAGAAGGCGCAAGGCAAGTTGGGAAAACCTACTTAGTGAAAAAATTTGCTAACGAGAATTATAAAGATGTAATTTACATTAATTTATTAGAAGAAAGTGGAGAAGATTTACTTTCCATTTACGATAAAATAAAAGATGAACGCTCAAGTGGAATACTTGATAGAGAAAATACTAATTCTTTAAAGGAAATGTTTAAACGATTTTCAAAGAAATTCATAGACAACAAGGAATGTATAATAATAATTGATGAGATTCAAGAACAATATAAAATATATAATATGATACGACAATTTGCAAGGGAATTTGAAGCTCACTTTATTATGACAGGAAGTTATTTAGGCAGGGTTGTAATGAAAAAGGAATTTTGGTCTCCAATGGGGGATGTGGATTTCCTTGAAATAAAGCCATTATCTTTTATAGAATTTATTAATGCGGTTAATTTAAGCGAAGTATATGAAGCTTTAGACTTATATGGAAAATCTGAAAAGAATAACTATGAACTTATTTATAGTAAATATAAAGACTATTGTATTGTAGGTGGATATCCAGAAGTAGTCTGTGAATATTTAAATAGTGGTGTGGATAACTTAAAAGGATTATTTGAAAAGTTATTACGTATTTTTTGTGAAGAATCTGCAAGATATTTTGATGGAGATATATTAACAGCAAGAATGTTTGAAGATTGTATAAATGCAATAATTCAAATGCTTGCAAATAATAAAAAAGGTTTTAGTAGTGGAAGTTATGCTGAAGAATTGCAACAAATTATAGTAAAACAGTATTCAAGTAATATAAATAAAGAAAATTGTAATAGAATTTTGCAATGGTTTCATACTTCAAAATTTGTTAAAGATTGTGATAAATTAGTAGAATTTGATTTTACTAACATAAAAAAACGTCAAAGATATTTTCTATCAGATATAGGAATGGCAAATTATGTTTTGAATAAATCCAATATACTATTATCAGAATCTAATGGTGTATTGAACGAGACTTTTGTTTATCAATGTCTAGCAGATAAAATATCAACTGTTCCAATGTTTGCTGTATATGGTGATGGGGAATTAGATTTTGTTTATAGAGATAGAAAAAATGGTTATGTTTATGGTATAGAAGTTAAAGCAGGAAAGAACTCAGGAAAAACTATAACTAAGTCATTAAATAATGGAAAGATAAATTTTGCCATTTACCTTAAAGGATTAACAGAAGGTGGAGTAGCAAATAAAATATATACAATTCCAATATATTTATTCCCACGATTTGAGCTTAAAGATATTAAAAACATCTAAGTATCTGAGGAGTTGTAATTAATAATTTAAGTTATGATTAATGTATATGGAAAAGGAATTAAGGTTACGCTAGGTTAAAATTTGTTTCAAAATAATATTAAGGGAGTATGTATATGCCTATTAATAATGTAAAATTGACTAATATAACAGTATTTAAAAAATTAAACTTAGATATGTCACCAGGAATTAATATTATAATTGGTGAGAATGGTACAGGGAAAACACATTTATTGAAAATGATTTATTATATAGATAGTGAAAAATATTATCCACTTGAAGAAAAATATATAAGGAAATACAAGGAGGATAAAAAATGTAAACCAACAGCAGAAATTAAATATGATGACGGTTTAGTATATTGGATAGGAAATAATATGAAATCAGGAAAAGATAATGATGGGAAAGATCCAATATATATTCCAGTTTCAGAAATGTTATCTCATTCAAAAGGCTTTTTGGCTTTATATGATAAGTACGATGTTGCATTTGATTCTACTGAAAGAGATATAATTTCCAATGCAGAGCTGCCAGAAACAAGGGAAGTATCTGAGTTAAATAAAAAAGTATTAGATAAAATTAGTGATATCATTAATGGAAAAGTAGTTTATGAAAATGATACATTCTATATATTAAAAGATGAAGGATTTAAAGTAGAATTTTCAGTAGAAGCAGAAGGCTTAAGAAAGTTTGGATTATTATTCAAGCTAATACGTAATGGACTAATTGAAAAGGGAAGTGTATTATTGTGGGACGAACCAGAAGCTAATATAAATCCAGAGTTAATTCCAGTATTAGTTGATATATTATTAGAATTGCAAAGTGAAGGAGTGCAGATTTTTATATCTACTCACAGCTATAATTTAGCAAAATACTTTGAAGTTAAAAGAAAAGAAAATAACCAAGTTTTATTCCATAGTCTGTATAAGAAAGGAAATGAAGTTCTAGCTCAAACAGAAGAGTATTTCGGAAAATTAAGTAATAATAAAATAATTTCAGCAGATGAAAAATTACTTGATGAGGTTTTTGAGAAGAACTTGGAGGATTAACTATGGAGAAAATATTTTATGATGAGAATAGAAATTATAGTTTTGATTTCACAAAAGCGATAGAAGTTTTTGAACCACATGAATTAGCTCAAAAAACAACAATGCTTGCAGATGTTGATTTTGTTATAGATACAAAAGAAAAAATAATATTTTTAGAATATAAAAATGCCACAGGGAAAAGAGTAAGTAATCCAGATGCAATTAAGGAAAAAATTCTTGGAGATAAGAAGCTTAAATTTTATGAAAATATCTCAAAGAAGTTTTATAGCACGTTATTTATAGTATGGTCATGTGATAAAAATGAAGAAGAAAAGGACATAGAATATGTATTACTTATAGAGCATCCGGAAATTGATGGAAGAGTAAGAAGGAAGTTGAGAAATAAGATAGGTAAACAATTGCCATTTAAGCTTATGGAAGATGAAAGAATTAAACGAAAAATGCTATCTGAATTTAAATTTTTGAATATGGAAGAATGGCATAGTATGTATTGTGAATTTCCTATAAGTGAAATTGACTAATAAAAAAATATTGCTTAAAGTATAGAGTTTACAAGGTAGTCTAAAAAATGGACTACCTTATTTCGTGTACCTAAATTATAAAATAAGATACTTCAATTTTAACAGGGGCAATTGATATATCTAAAATGGACTTGTATTCAGAGGATGATCCAAGAATATTTTCATTAAATGGTGCTTTTGATGTTGGAAATCGTGGTCTTGTAGAGTTTATCGAGGTATTTAAAAATGATGTAGAATATCTTCATACAATAATTACGGCTACTCAAGAAAAGTCTATACCATCTCCAGGAAAAGGTTCTATGATCTATTTTGATGGAGTTATAGTTGCACATTCAAATGAAGCTGAATGGAATAAGTTTAAGTCAGATCATACAAACGAAGCAATATTGGATAGAATAGTAAAAGTAGAAGTTCCATATTGTTTAGAACTGGATGAAGAGGTTAAGATATATGAAAAGATATTAAAAAAGAGTAACTTTAAGGCACATATAGCACCTCATACTATTAAAGTAGCAGCGATGTTTGGAATACTTTCAAGAATAACACCTTCAGCTAAAGCTGATCCTATGACAAAACTCAAGATTTATAATGGAGAAGAAATTGTTGAAAAGGGAACTACTAAAAAGATTGATATTGGAGAACTTAGGGAAGAAGCTGGACAATATGAAGGCATGAAAGGAATAAGTACAAGATTTATTATAAAGGCTATAGATAATGCCCTTGCAGAATCAGAGTATGATTGTATTAATCCGCTTAGTATAATGGAAAGTATGATTAAGTCAGTTAAAGAGCTTGATATTGCAGCAGATGATAAGAAAAAATATTTGGGCTTTATTCAAGATACTATTAGAAAAGAATATAATAAAATTTTAGAGAGAGAAATTACAAAGGCATTTATACATTCATTTAGAGAGCAAGCTGAGAGTTTATTTAATAACTATATAGATAATGCAGAAGCCTATGTAAATAAAACTAAAATAAAAGATATTTCAACAGGTGAAGAACTTAATCCAGATGAAGAATTTATGAGGAGTATAGAAGAGCAAATAGGTGTATATGCTGCATCAGCTAAGGGATTTAGATCAGATGTCACTTCATATATGTTTTATATAGTTAGAAAAGGTGGGAAATTAGATTATACTTCCTACGAACCTTTAAAAGAGGCAATAGAAAAGAAATTAACTCTTTCAGTTAAAGATCTATCTAGAATAATAACTAAATCTAAAGTTAGAGATAAAGAACAAGCAGAAAAATATAATTCTATGGTTGAAGAAATGCAAAATAACGGATATTGCCTTCATTGTTGTGATGTAATCCTAAAATATGCTGCAAATAACTTATGGAGGGATTAGAATAAGTCATGGCGATATTTAGGGATTATACAAATAATCAAATTGATCACGACAGATCCATAGAAGATAGAAGAAGACATAGGCAGCTAGTAGAAAAATCAATAAAGGAAAATTTGGGAGATATATTATCAGAGGAAAGCATTGTTGGAGAAAGTAAAAATAAGAAGTTCAAAATACCCATTAAAGGGATTAAAGAATATCAATTTGTATATGGGAAAAATTCCAGGGGAGTAGCTACTGGAGTTGGAGATGAAAAAAGAGGCGAGAAGATAGGCAGTGGAAACAAGAAACTGGCTAAAGGTAATCAAGGACCAGGAAATGACGAAGGTGATGATGTTTATGAAACAGAAATCACTCTTGAAGAATTAATGGATTATATATCTGAGGATCTAAACCTGCCTAATTTAGATCAAAAAAAATATTCTGAAATAGTAACAGAGACGAGTGGCAAAAAGAGAGGATATCAAACTCATGGAATACGACCAAGACTTGCAAAAAAGAAGACTGTTATGTCAAAGATTGCAAGGAAGCAAGGTAAGAAGAGAGCTTTAAAAGAGTTAGAGAATGAAGAGGAAATAGATAGATTTCCATTTAGAGAGGAAGATTTAAGATATTATAGAGTTAAATTAAAACCTAGAAAAGATAGTAATGCTGTAATGATATTTATTATGGATGCTTCTGGATCAATGGATATAACAAAAAAATATTTGGCTAGATCGTACTTTTTTGTATTAGCTACTTTTCTAAAAAGAAAGTACAACAATATAGCGTTTGAATTTATATATCACACTACTGTTGCAAGACGAGTCGATGAATATGAATTTTTCCATAAATCAGAATCTGGTGGTACCTATATATCCAGTGGAATAAATGAAGCATTGCAATTAATTGAAGAAAAATATCCACCAGCAGCATGGAATATATACAGCATATATGCAAGTGATGGTGATAACTGGTCAGAAGATAATGAAAAGGCAGTTATAGCAGTTAAAAGTATATGTGAAATTAGCAATATGTTTGGTTATGCAGAATTATTACCATCAACATATACGACAACGATGTATCATAAGTTTAAAAAGGAAGTAACAAGTGAAAAATTTGTCCCTGTAATTATAAAAGAGAAGAAGGATTTATGGGAAGCACTTAAGATTATGCTTAGGAAGGAGTTAAAGGAGGAGTAGAGAATTGGAATATAGTTTAAGGGATATTGAAGCTTGGAATGAAAAAATAGAAAAGAAAGTTAAAGAATATGGATTAGATTTTTATCCTCAAGAATTTGAGATTATAAATTTTAATGAAATGATAGGATATGAAGCCTATGTTGGAATGCCATCAAGATATCCTCATTGGAGTTTCGGAAAATCTTACGAGAAAAATAAAACTCTTTATTCTTTTAATCTTACTGGCCTTCCTTATGAAATGGTAATTAATTCTGACCCCTGTTTAGCATATTTAATGAAAGATAATACATTACTGCTACAAATATTAACAATGGCTCATGTATATGGTCATAATGATTTCTTTAAAAATAATAGGTTATTTAAACAGGGAACCAATGCAAGGTACACTTTAGAAATGTTTAATTTAGATTCGAAAATAATAAGAGAATATATAGATGATCCGAGTATAGGATATTCAGAAGTTGAAAGAATATTAGATGCAGCTCATGCTATAAGATACCAATCCCAAAGAAATATTGGGGTTAAGGAGCTATCTAATGATGAAATTAAAGAGAATATATTAAAAGCGTATGAATGTAAAAAGGAAAATTGCGGCTTTCTTGATTCTTATCAGGAAATAAAGTTACCTGATTTAGAAAAATTTCCATTAGAACCAGTAGATGATCTCGTGGGATTTATAATAGAATATGGTCAGCTGAAAGAATGGGAAAAGAATATATTAAATATAGTCAAAAGAGAAACTGAATATTTTATACCTCAAATTGAAACTAAAATAATGAATGAAGGATGGGCGAGTTATACTCATTATAATATTTTAAAGCAATTAGAATTGCCGCAAGAACTGCATCTAGAGTTCTTAAAACGGCATAATGATGTAATAGCACCAGCTGTAGGAGGATTAAATCCATATTATATTGGCTTTAAGATATATGAAGATATAGAAAAGAGATATGGAAAAGAAAAAATATTTGAGGTCAGAGAAATAGAGAGAGATTCTTCTTTTTTAAGACGCTATCTAACCCGAGAATTATGTGAGGAATTAAATTTATTTCAGTATAATGAAAGAACTTTTGATATTGTTATAGAAGAAATCTCTGATAAAACTGGCTGGAAGACAATAAGAGATACATTAAGTTATACAGCAGGAATGGGAAACATACCTTATATTAGAGTTATAGATTTAAACAAGAAAAATTATACTTTGACATTAGAAAATGTATTTGATGGCAGGCCATTAGATCTTTCATATGCTAAAGAAACTTTAAAGTATATACAAGAACTATGGGGACATGATGTTAAATTAATGACTAAATCAAGTGATAAGCAGGATGTAGTTTTAATTTGTAATCAAGAAAAGAAGGTAATTATATCATAATATAATAAATAATGCACAATTCACAATGTTGAGTTGTGCATTGTCGCGCCTTAAAGCTGAGGTGTATTTGCTTAACCCTAATCAGCATTGGATAAAGAAGTAACCAAAAGTTCAGGAATGAATATCATATTTATGTAGGAAAATAATATTTTTGGAGATAATATTAATGAACCTAAAAGGTAGTGAAACTGAAAAAAATTTGTTTAAAACATTTGCAGGGGAGTCAAGAGCGAGAAATAAATATTCTTTTTATGCAGAAAAAGCTAGGTCTGAAGGCTTTATGTATGTTGCAGATGTGTTTGAGGAAACAGCAGGAAATGAGCATGCTCATGCTAGAGAAGTATTTAAAAGATACTTAGATATGATTGATAATACAAAAAATAATTTAACAGAAGCAGCACTTGCTGAGTCAGAAGAAAATAAAGTCATATATAAAGAATTCGAGGAAACAGCACGCTGTGAAGGGTTTGATGAAATTGCTAATTTCTATAAGGAGCTCCAAGAAGTAGAAGGGCATCACAAAGAAAGATTTTTAGAATTAGCTAAAAGAGTCAAAGATGGCAAAATGTTTAAAGCAGATAAGCAAACCGAATGGTTATGTCTAAATTGCGGATATATCTATGAAGGAAAAGAAGCACCAGCGAAATGCCCATTATGTAAATATCCTAAAGCATACTTTAAAGAATTAGAAAATGAAGATTGCTATTAATTGGGGGTAAATATATGATTTATGAATATCCAAAGGAGTTTGTGGTTCCTGTAGTTTATGCTGATGATTTAAGAGATAAACCAATCTATAGAGATTGGGAAGTTGAGTATATCCAATTAGGTGGATTAGGGTCGGAGCTGGAATTACATCAAGATGAAGGATTTATATTAAATGATTATGAAAATAATACTTATGAAAATAATGAAAAGAAATTTTATGAATTTAACATGGACTTGTTACAAGAGCCATATAAAGAAAATATGCTCAGTTATAGCATAGGAGAAGATAATCCAGATGGAAATCATGTGAAAGAAATACTTAAAGATATAGATAATGAATATGCTAAAAGCGAGACTTCAAGAAAATAATTTATAGTCGATAATTAAAAAATATGAAATATTAACTTATAAAAATAGTAATTTAGTAGAAATTTATAGAGGACCAGTTATGAAATTTGAGGATTTAGCAAAGAAACATTATCAAGATATTGATAACTTAAGTGCATTATTAAAAAATTATGTAGATGTTTATAGGTTATTAATTGCAGGGGCAGCAGAGCTATATAGTGTAAATCTAGCAAGTAAGGGTGAAGTTAAAAGTGCATTAGAAAGAGCTGAACAGGTTGGTGAATTAATAGATAAACTAGTAGGTACACTAAGTAAGTGTGAAGGCTCATATTTAAAGTATTGTAAGCTTCAAAATGATTATATCATGACAAGTACAGAGAAAGATAAGATATTTACTGAAATAGATAATGAACTAAAATTCCAAAATTCTGAAAGAGAAGATTAGAAAATGAAAATGAAGTTAAAAAACTCTGTCTTAGATTGAGAGACAGAGTTTTTTTATAAGAAAAAATTACTTCTTTCATTACAGTCTTCAATTCAACTAAAATTTCTTTAATTTAATCTTACTTACCATTAAATATGAACCAAGAGTCATTAAAAGAACAACAAGATAAGGTGAAGGCATCATATTTAAGTTAATCATAATTAATGAAAAAAGAGCCATGAAACACCCAACTATTGTTATAGGTACACCAGTAAAGGCACCATCAAAATTAGTAGTGTTAAATCTAGCTAATCTATATGCACCACAGATTGGAAATAATAATAAAATTACAAATCCCACTAATCCTCTTGGGTGTAAAGTATAAAGATTAAAATATATAAATACTAGTATAGATGGCGCTACTCCGAAAGAAACCAAATCAGCCAAAGAGTCTAACTCTTTACCTAATTCACTAGAAACATTTAAAAAACGAGCTATCCTTCCATCATATCTATCTACCAATCCTGCTAATAGTATGAATGCACCTGCTATCGCATATTTTTCACTCATTACTGATAATATAGATATAATTCCGCAAGATAAATTAATAAAGGTAAATACATTAGGAATACAACTTTTCCTCATAAAATCACTCCTAAAATTATAAAAAATACTTACAAAGAATTATTATAGCATATAAATCAAAATAATATAAGGCATAAATGAATTTTTAGTTTTATTAATGGTTATAGTATGTACATGAAATATGGAAAATGATATAATAAAAGTTATGGCATGGTGAATGCGAAAAGTAATTAGTTAAAAATTTAATGGACAAATAAGTTTTAGAAATCTAGTTTTAGATAAGATTATTTTATTTATATAGAAAACTTTTTATAAGTTGATTTTATATGACGCTGGAATTATAAAGAAAAAGATTTATTGGAGGCAGGTTAATTTATGAAAAAGGTAAGATTCATATACAACCCATACTCAGGAGAAAGTAGTATAAGAAATGAATTAGATACTGTAATAAATTTGCATCAGGAAGCTGGTTTAACAATTGTTCCGTATAGAATTCAAAAAGGAAGAGATTTATCTGAAGCACTAGATATAGTAGATCATACATATAGCTATATTTTAGTGGCTGGTGGAGATGGAACTGTAGATTCTGTTGTAAATGCTATGAAGAATAAAGATATAAATGTACCTATAGGAATATTACCAGTTGGAACTGCAAATGATTTTGGAAAGTTCATAAATATGCCAAATGATGTTAAAGAGGCATGCAGGCAGATATTGGATTCAAAGCCAGTGGCTGTTGATGTTGGTAAGATAAATGATAAGTATTTTATTAATGTAGCGAGTTCAGGACTTTTTACTGATATATCTCAAAAAATAGATACTAACTTGAAAAATACAATGGGAAAAGTAGCGTATTACTTAAAGGGAATTGAGGAAATTCCTAATTTTAGAAAGTTAAAAGTAAAAATATCTTCTAAGGAATGCAGTTATGATGGAGAAATGTATTTACTCTTGGTTTTTAATGGTAAGAGTGCTGGAAATCTTAACCTAGCGACAGAGGCAGAAATTACAGATGGTAAGTTAGATGTAATAGTATTTAAAGCTGTACAATTAATAGAGCTTTTACCATTACTAATAAAACTCTTGAGAGGAGAACATTTAGATTCAGATAAGGTTGTATATTTTAGGACTGATGATGTATATATTGAATCTTCAGAAGATATTGTTACAGACATAGATGGAGAAAGAGGACCAGATTTCCCATTAAGAATTCAATGTATTAAAGGTGGAATTAAACTTTTAGGTATAAAATAATATATCCAATAATAAATATAAGTAACAGGAATATGGATTGGAGCGTAGTTTGTGAACTTTGCATATTATTTATTTTTGTTACTTATAATTTTTTTATCTATTTCTACAATAAGAAAAAATTTAGAAGTTTCACCAAAGAAAATAAAGATATATTTAACCTTGGTAATTACATTATTTTTATTAAGACATATAGCTTTATTCCTTTTATGCATACTTAAAAATAGTACTATAATATACTACTTAAAACCAATAATATTTTTAGACCATTTATCAATTCCTCTTATAGTTTTAGCCATAACTTACGTTTATTTAAGAGCAGAAAAATTGGGCTTTGGTGGCAGTTATATTATTGCAGCGATTGCAACTGCTATCTATGGTTTTATAATACACATTTCTAAAGTAGCAGTTCAAGTAAGTTATTCGTATGGATTCATATTAGAGATAGATAAAAGTATAATTCTATTTTTATTTTCACTAATTTTGCTTGGGATACTTCTAGTTTTGAATGTGATATTATTAGATAAACCTTTTGTAAATAGAAAAGGAATATGTTTTATAATCATAGCAATTTCAATAGTAATGTTAGAAAATATTATTATTTTAGGTGGAATTAAACTTTTCCCATATTCAGTCGTAGGAGATATGGTATTTTTAGTCATCTTAAATTTTGTTCTAAATGGCTTTAAAGTTTCTTTAAAAAAATGATGAGTGCAAAAAACATTAATATTATCTTTTATTATTGGATTAAAAAAACAGATGGCATTATAAGAGTGGAAGTTAATCTAAAATCTTATAATGCCATTTGTTGTAATGTGTTATGGAATTACTGATTAATAAGTTAAAGAATATTTATTAATGAACTCTTTTTTTTACATTATCACTTTTGCGAGAGGAATTCTTTGCATTTTTGTGAGCTGCATTAGAGGTACTTTTTAGTTTGGAAATATCTTTTTGATTTTTATCATTAAGAGATTTTTTATTATAAGTTCCATTACTAGTTCTATTTGTATTACTAGATGATTTGCCGGTATTCTTATTTTTACCTTGATATCCAAGCTTTCCAGGCTCAAAACCAATTAAACAATTTTTACCGTTTCCAATTAAATCCTCTCTGTGAGCCTTAATTAAAGCTTTTTTTACTTTTTGATAGTTCTTTGGTACAGCAAATTGTATTAGAGCTCTCTGCATTTCTTTTTCTTCTGGAGTTTTAGGAATATAAACTTCCTCACCAGTTATAGGATTAAAACCGGTATAATACATTGTAGTTGATAAGCTGCCTGGTGTTGGATAAAAATCTTGCACTTGCTCTGGGGTATATCCCATTTCTTTAATATATAAGGCAAGATCTATAGCAGCACTTAAATCAGAACCTGGATGGGAAGACATTAAATAAGGAACTAAAAATTGTTTTTTATCTAGTTTCTTGTTTATTTGAAAATATTTATTAACAAACTTATCATAAACTTCTCGTGTTGGTTTTCCCATTTGATTTAAAACTTTAGGAACAACATGCTCAGGAGCAACTTTTAATTGACCACTGATGTGATGCTCGCATAAGTCCTTAAAGAATGCATCATTTTTATCATGAATTAGGTAATCATATCTAATTCCAGAACGGATGAATACTTTTTTGATGCCAGGAAGTTTTCTTACCTTCTTTAGTAAAGAAAGATATTCAGTATGATCTATTATTAAATTTTTACAAGGCGCTGGAAACATACATTGCTTATTTTTGCAAGTACCATGCTCTATTTGTTTTTTACATGCTCTATGTCTAAAATTTGCTGTAGGGCCGCCGATATCATGAATATATCCTTTAAAATCAGGTAAAGTTGTTAAGAGCTTTGCTTCATCAATTATTGACTCCTGTCCTCTATTTTGAATAACTCGTCCTTGATGGAAAGTTAATGCACAAAATGAACACGAACCAAAACAACCTCTATGGCTTGTTATAGAAAATTTCACTTCTTGTATTGCAGGGATTCCACCTTTTTCTTCATACACTGGATGATATGTCCTTGTATATGGTAAGTCATAAGTTAAATCCATCTCCTCTTGAGTTAAATTTTCCTGAGGTGGATTTTGAACTAAGTATCTATCACCATGTTTTTGAATTATAGTTCTTCCGTTTATTGAGTCTTGCTCATAATACTCTGATTTATAAGCTTCTCCATAAGCTTTTTTATCAGTTGATACATCTTCAAAAGATTGAACTATAACAGCATTTTTAATATTTGATATATCTTTAGTTAAATAGCAGGTTCCGCGTACAGTTGTGACATTTTTGATATCGGCACCATATCTTAATAAATCTGCTATTTGAATTACGGTTTTTTCACCCATACCGTACATTAATAAATCAGCTTTTGAATCTACAAGAATGCTGCGTCGTACTTTATTATCCCAGTAATCATAATGAGCAAAACGTCTAAGACTTGCTTCTATTCCACCAATTGCGATAGCGGCATCTTTATAGGCTTCCCGTATTCTATTACAATAAACTATAAGTGCTCTATCTGGTCTATGTCCAGCTTCACCGCCTGGAGAATATAAATCTTCATGTCTTGTTCTCTTAGCAGCAGTATAATGATTAACCATGGAATCTATATTACCTGAATTAACTAAGAAACCGTACTTAGGTTTACCAAGTTTCTTAAAGTCTTCACAGTCATGCCAATTTGGCTGTGCAATAATACCTACAGTAAAGCCCTGAGCTTCAAGGGTTCTACCTATAATTGAAGTACCAAAGGAAGGGTGATCAACATAAGCATCACCAGAAACAATAATAAAATCTAACTGTTCAATTTTTCTTTTTTCTAAGTCCTCTTTACTAATAGGCAAAAATTCCTTGCAAAGTTTCATATATTATTAACTCCAATTCTTTAAATTATTCAAAAATTATTATTTTATTACTAAAGTATATTAACATAACGCTAATTAG
The DNA here is from genome assembly GCF_000230835.1 of Clostridium sp. DL-VIII. Lineage (NCBI taxonomy): Bacteria > Bacillati > Bacillota > Clostridia > Eubacteriales > Clostridiaceae > Clostridium > Clostridium sp. DL-VIII. The sequence continues at coordinate 5,763,333 of NZ_CM001240.1, read as the reverse complement.
TTTACAAATATAGATGGTATGATAAGAAATAGTTAATTATTTTAATGTTAGAAATAGATGAAAATAATAAAAATATAAAAATACATTTTACAAAAAAATAACATAGATATATACCATTTTAATGACAAAAACTTGTTGCCTTTTCACTGCTATGTAATATAATAAGTAAGGATACAACTATATTTTATATAGAAAAGATAAAATTTATTACTTTTTTAAGGGATGTGAAAAAGATGGAGGATGGACCTCAGAATATAAACTGCGATACGACAAAAACTAAATATGTTCAGAAGGAAAATCGTTTATCTATGTGTGATTTCTTTATATTAGTTATGAATAATTAATGTAGATTCCTCATAAAGATTTTTCTTCTAAGTGAGATAGGAGGAAATAGTTATGCTGGAATTACCTATTTTTCTATATACAAGTATTCTAGGCAAGAATGTTTATGATGAATTTGGTGATGTTTTAGGCACATTAAAAGATGTTTATGTAACAACCGAAGAAGGATATCCTAGAGTAATTGGTTATAAACTAAAGAAAAGTGGAATTACATTTCATTATGAATTTAGATATATAGAGTTTGCCAATAAAGATGGTAAATTTAAAATTAAAACCAGGGGAAGCAAGGAAATACTTCCAATGAGGTATAGTTATCTTCTATCAGAAAATTTATTGGATAAAAAGATAGTAGATATCAATGGAAAACAAGTAGTTAGAGTAAACGACTTAAGAATTGCAAAAATTGCAGGTGAATATAGAGTCATTGGAGTTGAAACAGGAACATTAGCTAGATATAGAAGACTTAAAATCGCAGGAGTTATGAAATTTTTCTATAAGCTAATGAGAAAAAAATTAGAAGATAAAGTATTACGATGGGATGATGTTGAATCTTTAGAAATGGTAGATAATAATCTGAAATTAGCTGTACCATATAAAAAGTTGTCAACTTTACATCCAGCAGATCTTGCAGATATATTAGAGAACTTGGATACAAACTCAAGAAAACAAGTATTAGAGTCTTTAGATGAGGATTTAGCAGCGGATACGCTAGAAGAAATAGATTCAGAATATAAAGGGACTATTATTAAGGAATTGTCTGATAGTAAGACAGTTGAAGTATTGGAAAATATGCCTAATGATGAAATTGCTGATTTATTAGATGATTTGGATGAGGAAGAAAGAGAAAAAATATTAGTTAACTTAGAGAAAGAAGATGCAGATGAAGTTAAAGAACTTTTACAATATGAAGATGAGACAGTTGGAAGTATTATGAGTAAAGAGTTCATATCTGTAAATTTAAATATAACAGTCGGAGATACTATTGAAATATTAAAAGAAATGAAGCCAGATGAAGATGTTATTTATTATATTTATATAACTGATGAAAATGAGCATATACAAGGTGTAATTCCTCTAAGAGATTTAATCATAAATGACACTGATGCAAAGCTAAGAGAAATAATGGACGAAACAGTGTCTAGAGTAAGACACGATGATGAAATAGGCAAAGTTATAGAGATAGCAGCAAAGTACGATTTAAATTCTGTGCCAGTAGTAGATGAAGAAGAGAAACTAGTAGGGATAGTAATCATACATGATTTAATAGATGAATTTTTATATCCACTTTGGAAAAAGAAATATTAACAAAATCAACACTTTTTATTTTAGCAATTTAATAAAAAGTGTTGACCTTTTTTTGCGTATAGAATATAATAATGATATAAACCCTATCAAAACAGTAAGAATTAAAAACTTAGAAAAAGGAAAGTAACATAAATGAAGTTTACAGAGAGAAGAGGAAGCTGAGAACTTTTCATCAAGATCTTATGTGAAGTGCCCTTTGGAGTTGAAGTCTGAATATATGTATAAAAATGATATGATTATTATAATAGCATACTTTATGAAATTGTATATGGGTATGTTTGAATGTGTGTCATTTTTACATCTTTTAGTAAGGTTCTCCGGGTTCACCCGTTATAGTGATATGGCATTTTATAGTGCCTTAAGTTGAGAGGGATTAATAAATCCAATTAGAGTGGAACCGCGAATTTACTTCGTCTCTATAGTATTATATAGAGGATGAAGTTTTTTTATTATATAAAGAACAATTGAAGAAATATTAATACTAAAAGTATTAATAGGAGATATTAAAAATTAAGCAGAAGTTTGAGGAGGAAAATAGTAATATGATTTATAATCGAGGATTAGAGTTAATAGGAAATACACCGATTTTAAAGGTAAATAACTTGATTAAGGATGAAAATATTGCAGACATATATGTTAAACTTGAAAAATTTAATCCAGGTGGAAGTGTTAAAGATAGAGCAGCTCTTGGAATGATTGAGAAAGCGGAGAGAGAAGGAATATTAAAGCCGGGATCAACAATAGTAGAGCCAACAAGTGGAAATACAGGAATAGCGTTAGCACTTATTGGTAAGTTAAAAGGTTATAAGGTTACCATAGTAATGCCAGAAACAATGAGTAAAGAAAGAAGAGATTTAATTAAGGCATATGGTGCAAATCTTATATTAACCGAAGGTGCTAAGGGGATGAAAGGTGCTATAGAAAAAGCATTAGAAATAGGAGGTGGAGATGGATTTTTTATCCCACAGCAATTTGAAAATATAGCAAATCCAGAAAAGCACTATGAAACAACAGCAGAAGAAATATATAAAGATATCCCAGACTTAGATGCTTTTGTAGCAGGAGTAGGAAGCGGTGGAACTATAATAGGTGTATCTAAGAATTTAAAGAAGAAGATTTCAAAGGTTAAAGCAATTGCAGTTGAACCAGCTAGTTCACCAGTTTTAAGTGGAGGAAACCCAGGTGGACATAAAATTCAGGGAATAGGTGCAGGATTTGTTCCAAGTATCTATGAAAAAGAGTATGTAGATGAAGTATTATCAGTAAAAGACGAAGATGCATTTAAAACAGCAAAAGCATTTGTTGAAGAAGAGGGTATATTAGTTGGAATTTCTTCAGGGGCAGCAATATATGCAGCTATAGAAGTTGCTAAAAAACTTGGAAAAGGCAAAAAAGTATTAGCTATTGCTCCTGATGGTGGAGAAAAGTATATATCAATGGGCTTATTTGATTAGCAGTTAAAAAATTATAATATGCACTTATTTATATAGAGGTTATAATATGATTTTATGAAAATTTTTGTAATTTCATATTATTGCTTTAATTGATAATATTCTACTGAAAACTATAGAAAGGGAGAAGGAATAAGCTGTGTTTAAAAGATTAAATTATGATTTAGAAAGAGTTTTAAATGAAGATCCAGCAGCTAAAAGTAAAATAGAAGTATTAGTATTATATCCATGTATCCATGCATTAATATCTTATAGAATAGCACATTTTCTTTATATGAAAAAAAGATTTTTCATGGCTAGGTTAATTTCACAATTATCTAGATTTTTCACTGGTATAGAAATTCATCCAGGAGCTAAAATAGGAAAAGGATTATTTATAGATCATGGAATGGGTGTAGTAATTGGTGAAACTACTGAGATCGGAGATAATGTAACTCTTTATCATGGAGTAACTCTAGGCGGAACAGGTAAAGATAAAGGAAAAAGGCATCCAACCATTGAAGATGATGTATTAATAGGAACAGGAGCTAAGGTACTTGGACCTATTATTGTAGGAAAGGGAGCTAAAATAGGAGCTAATGCGGTTGTAGTAAAAAATGTTCCAGCAAAGGCAACTGCAGTTGGAAGTCCGGCAAAAAACATTGTGAGAGCTCAGGCAACTGCAACTATAATAGAAATAAGTGATATAAAAGGACGTAAAAAGAAAATATTTAATGAAATGGTCATATAAGATGAGAGTATTCAAGGTATAAGGAAGTATTACTAATATTAAATGATAGATATTCAGTGGAGAAAAAAGAGATTTACAAAAAAATAACAATGAAAGCTTTTAATTATAAAAAAGTTAGGGATCTTTAAGTAATAGCTTAAAGATCCTTAATATTTTTATGAAAGAAATTATAGATAAACAAATCAAAAACTTGATTTATTACTTATAATTTCTAGATTATACTTACTCATAGTTATAACTTATAACTTATAACTAATAATTGATTAATGGTTTTATCTGTTGCAAGTTATAAGTTTGGTTTATATGTTGGATATCTATAACAACCTAAGGATTTGCATACATATATGAAAGAATATATAATGTATAAGGAGATTAGACCAAGTATTAATTTTACGTATTGGTTAAATATGTAAAATGATATATAATATATAGAAAAGTATGTATATAAGAAAGGCTGGGGAAAAATGTTATCACCAATTACGATAAAGATTATAAGAATGTTACCAGAAGGGTTGATTATAAAAATAGCAAGGAAAATAGTTAACAACTATATAAGACAAAATGCTAATATAACAATTAATGGGCTAGAGAATATAGATAAAGTTAAAGGACCTAAAATATTCGTATGCAATCATTTAAGTAATTCAGATGGATTGGTTTTATCGAAAGTATTAAAAGAAAACGGTGATCCATATTTTGTAATGGGGAAAAAATTATCCAATAATCAAATAACTCAATTAGGAACTAAAATAGTAAAGAATATTCCGATTATGCCTAATACAGCTGATAAAGAAGCTATTACTAAAGTAGTTAAGACCTTAAAAGGTGGAAGTAATGTTTTGATATTTCCAGAGGGGACTAGAAGTAGAACCGGTGCTATGATTGAGGGAAAGAAAGGTGTCTTGATGTTTGCAAGAATGTCAAAGGCGGAAATAATTCCAATTGGCATGTCCGGAACAGATATATTATTGCCTATAAGTGAGCAAGGGGATATGGGATCAGAAAAATGGCAGCATGCGGACGTTACAATAAATATAGGGGAAAAAATTACATTTCCAAATAAAGAGAAAAATGAAGATAAGCATGAATATGATGAAAGATGTATGGACATTCTAATGAGAAGTATAGCAAATCTTTTACCTGAGAGATACAGAGGAATTTATAGATAAGGAGATTAGAAGGATTGAAAGCAAGGACAAAAAAAATTGTAGATATTCTGAAGGAAACATATCCAGATGCAAAATGTGAATTAAATTATGAGACACCACTTCAATTACTTATAGCTACAATATTGTCTGCTCAAACAACAGATAAAAAAGTAAATGAAGTGACCAAGGATTTATTTAGAGATTATCCAGATTTAGATGCATTCTTAACTTTAACAAATGAGGAGCTGGAACGAAGGATAAAGCAGATAGGACTATACAGAAATAAATCTAAAAACTTAATTCTTATGTTCAATCAGCTTAAGGAAAAGTTTAATGGAGAAGTTCCAAGAACTATGGAAGAAATAACTTCTTTAGCAGGAGCAGGCAGAAAGACTGCCAACGTTGTTTTATCAAATGCTTTTAATGTACCATCTATAGCTGTGGATACCCATGTGTTTAGGGTATCTAATAGATTAGATCTTGCATGTTCAGAAAATGTTTTAGAAGTTGAAAAGCAATTACAAGGCGAATTACCCAAAAAGGAATGGACATTAATGCATCATTTATTAATTTTTCATGGAAGAAGATGTTGCATTGCAAGAAATCCTAAATGCGGAGAATGTCCTTTAAATCATTTATGTAAATATAAAGGTAAAGAAAAGAAAAATGAACCACGGTCAAAGTAATTTGCAGACTTAGTGGTTCTTTTAATATTGTAGTAAATTTATTAAAATATACATAGTAAAAGAATTAAAACTAATTATGAAGTTAAATCAATAAATATTTGGAGGAAAATATGAAAATTGGAGTTATAATGGGTGGTATATCATCAGAAAGAGAAATATCCTTAAAAAGTGGAAATTCTATAATTGAGAATATAGATAAGAAAAAATATGAAGTGATCCCAATTGTAATAGATAAAAAAGAAGATATAATTAGTAAGACTAAAGGAATAGATTTTGCGCTTCTAGCATTGCATGGTCAATTCGGCGAAGATGGAACCGTTCAAGCAGTACTTCAAACTGTAGGAATACCATACTCTGGCTGTGGACCTTTAAGCAGCGCTATGTGTATGGATAAGGATGTAAGCAAGTCCATTTTAATGGCTGCTGGAATTAGAACTGCACCTTGGATAAATTTAAGAAAAAATGATGCCATAGATTTTAATGAAATAAGAGAATTAGGATATCCTGTAGTAGTTAAACCAACTCATGGAGGCTCAAGTGTAGCAACTTTTATCGTAAAGGAAGAAAAAGAAATTAAAGACTGTGTTGAAGAGGCCTTTAACTGGGACAGTGAAGTTATGATAGAAAAGTTTATAAAAGGAGATGAAATAACTTGTCCTGTATATGGAGATAAGATGCTGCCAGTAATTGCAATAAAGCCAAACGCGGAATTCTTTGATTTCACATCAAAGTATCAAGATGGTGGAGCAGAAGAAGTAGTAGTAGAGTTAGAAGAAGAGTTGCATAAAGAAGTAGAAAAAATGGCATTAGCAACTTATAAGGCATTAAAATGTGAAGTATATGCTAGAGTTGATATGATAGTTACTGAGCAAGGAATACCGTATATTCTAGAAGTAAATACACTTCCAGGTATGACTAAGAATAGTTTGATTCCTAAAAGCGCAGCAGCAATAGATATTGATTTTTCGAAATTAATAGATATGATAATAGAAGATTCTATGAAGATAAGCAGATAAACAAATTTTTGTCTAGAATTATGTAATAACTAACCGAAATAACATACATTTTTATTCCACAGGACGTATAAAATTTTCGCTGGAAAGTTCTAAATGGGAGCTTGCATCCATTTCTGCATGTTCCTGAAACAAGTTCAGGACAAGCAATAAATGGAACAAACTCCCATTAAGAACCTTCAGCAGCTTAATTTTAAATGCCTGTTGCACAAAAATGTATGTTATTTCTGGTGAAAGTGCACAAATAAAATCTAGCAAACATGTAAATATGTTTATATTATAAGCCAACTATATACATTTAAGTCTAGTTAGTATTGTTTGTTATTTATAAAGATTAAGGATTATTTTTCTTCTTGCAATCTTTGCAGACACCTTTCATAATCAAATCATGATTTGTTAAAGTGAAACCTGTTTCATTCTCAACCATTTCCTCTATTTGAAGCATAGGACATGGAATTTCAACTTCTTTATGACAAATATCACATTCCAAATAGTGTCTATGAGTCTTTCCTTTGAGTTTATATGAAAATACTCCATCATTAAGGGTTATTTTTTCGATAATTTCTTTTTCTTCAAATAATTCTAATGTTCTATAAACTGTACTTAAATTAATATTTATATTGTTATTTCTATAAAGTTGATATATTTTTTCAGCAGATAAACTCTTTTCAGAACTTTTCAATATGTTCAGGATTTCTATCCTTCCTTTAGTGATCTTAATTCCTTTTTCTTTTAGAATTTCTTTTGATTCCATTTTTATATCCCCTAACAGCTAAATATTAATTATATTATATCACATATAAAATAGGTATATAAAAAAATGTCAACTTAAATGTGGAAAATTTTTAGGCACTTGTATCTTAGAAAATTATCATTTTAAATCCGAAAAATATAAGCACTATACCGGCAAAGAAATTTGCATATTTTGTTACAAATTTTATCTTTTTTACGTATCTGCAGATAAAAAAACCTAAGGTGCAAATGCACAATGTAATTAATCCGATTAAAATTGAATTAATAAAAAGTAATAAGTTTCCTGTGATTAAACGGAAAGCAGTAAATCCAATTACCAAGGCATCTATACTAACGGATATTCCAAGTAAAATGCATGTGCTGTTTTTTATTAAAATTTCATTTTCCTTCTCTTTAAAACCATCAATTAGGATTAGAATTCCGATAACTCCTATGATTATTCCACCTGCAATTGATGGAATATTAGTAATATAAGTATCAAACAAATATCCTAATGTTCCTCCTAGATATGTAAATAAAAATTGAAAAAATGCAAAAGATAATAAAAACTTTAGTTTATGTTTTCTGTTAACTATCGGATTTATCCCAATGCTTAAGGTTATACCAAAAGCATCCATAGCCAATGCAATCCCTATTATTATTACACCATATAAATTCATTTTATCTTCCCCTTAAAATACTATTTACTCTATAATAATTAAAATCATTTTAATATATGCGAAAAAAATAAAAAAAGTCTTTATTTAATCTCTTTTTTATTGTATATTAATAAATAGTGTATTACTATGAAACAAATAGTATATCATATTTGCTGATTTTAGCATCACAAATAAGGAGGAAATTTCATGTCAAATTGTATAATAGCCCAATCAGGAGGACCAACAGCAGTAATAAATTCAAGTGTAGCAGGGCTGTTGAATGCTAATAAAAAGTTTGGGAATTTTGAAAAAGTATATGGTGGACTGAATGGTATTGAGGGTATATTAAATAAAAATATAATTGATTTGTCGTCAGTATCTGATGAAGAAATAAATAATTTTAGATTTACACCATCTTCTGGACTAGGATCTTGTAGGTATAAATTAAAAGACTTAGAGTCATGCAGTTCAGAATATGAGAAATTAATAGAGATTCTTAAAGAATATAATATAACAGCATTTTTTTATGTTGGTGGAAATGATTCTATGGATACTATTGCTAAACTTTCAAAGTATTCAAAATTAAATAACCTTGGAATAACATTCATTGGTATTCCTAAAACAATTGATAATGATTTAATGTTTATTGATCATACTCCTGGTTTTGGTAGTGCGGCAAAATTTATTGGAACTACTGCGATTGAAACATATTTAGATGCATCTGTATATATTAATAATGGAATATTCATTTTAGAAACCATGGGAAGAGACACAGGATGGCTTGCAGCATCAGCTTGCATTGCAAAAGTAGATGGAAAGCCGGTAGCAGATTTTATTTATCTGCCTGAAGCTGCTTTTGATAAAATTAAGTTTATATCTGATGTTAAAAAGAGATTCGATGAGCAAAATAAAGTTTACATAATAGTATCAGAAGGAATAAGAGATGAAAGTGGTAAATTCGTGTCTGAATTTGAATGTGTATCTCAGGATAATTTTGGACACGCTCAATTGGGTGGTGTTTCAGAATATTTAAGAAAGCTAATCCTTGATGCTGGCATCACAACAAGAGTAAAGGCGCTTGAACTAGGAATTCTTCAACGTTGTGCTATGCACTGTGCTTCTGATACTGACTTAACAGAAGCGTATAATGTTGGAGAAATGGCACTTAAGTACGCAGCTCAGGGTGAAAGTGGAAAAATGGTCACTATTACTAGAGAAAGTAATAAGCCTTACAAGGTTACATATTCATTAGTTGATGCTGATAAAATTGCAAATAACGTAAAGTATTTTCCAGTAGAATGGATTAATAAAGAAGGTAATTTTGTAACAGAAGAAGCAAATACATATTTTGAACCTCTTATAAAGGATCTTCCTAGTTTGAATTATGAAGGTAATCTTCCAAAATATAAGGTGTTTAACCAATAAAAAGGTTGCAATAGAATAGTTACAAATGACAAGAGACAAGTTAAGGATGAAGCTCAAGCTATAAGCTTTTCTTTCTTAACTTGTCATTTGTGATTTTTAATATAATGATATTTAGTGATTTCTATTTGAGTTTCCCGAGGCTGATATCTTCTAATACATTTAAGAATACATCTACTTCTTCAATAGAATTATATAGTGCGAAGCTTACTCTTACCATTCCAAGCATTTTTTTATTAGGATTCTCAAGAAATTCTTTAGCTTCAGCTTCACTTACATTCATAAGTCTTCTACAGTAAGGATGGGCACAGAACCATCCATGGCGCACAGAAATACCTTTTTGTTTAGCTAATATATCTGCAACATCATGATGATACATGTTTTCTAAATTGAAGGTTATAATTCCAAGTCTGTCGCTTATATTTATGGTGTCTCCGTACGTTGTTACTTTGGGTATTGTATTTAGGCCTTGTATAGTATGAGTTAAGAGAAGGTGCTCATGTTTTTCGATATAATCAAATCCAATAGTATTTATAGTCTTCAGTGAATTGATTAAGCCCATTACTCCCAGAAAGTTTGGTGTTCCAGCCTCATTTTTTTCAGGTGGAAGAAGAAATTTAACATCATTATCAAGTACTAATTCAACTGTTCCCCCGCCTGAATAATCTGGATCAACATCTATAAAATCTTCTTTCAATCCTATTATTACCCCTACTCCAAATGGAGCATAAATTTTGTGAGCTGAAAACACTAAAAAGTCAATTTGCTCATCATCACCATCATTAATATTAACTCTTGTGTGAGGTATAAGTTGCGCGCCATCCACAATTAGTTTAGCACCATATTTATGAACTAATTTTGCTATAAAATGAATATTGTTAACATAACCTGTTACATTAGAAGCTCCGGTAAGAGAGACGTATTTAACTCTACCGTTATTTGCCCTAAGTTTATCTTCTAAATCTTCAATTTTAAGCCTGCCATATTGATCAACTTCTATATAATCTACTTTACCTCGTTTTCTCCAAGGCAAATCATTTGAATGGTGTTCCATTCTTGAAGTTAAAATTATTTCATTTGGATCTTTTATTAAGGTATTTGCTAATTTATTTATCCCTTCAGTTGTATTACTAACATAAATAACTACATATTTATCTTTATTTTTTATATTGAAAAAATTCATTAAGAAGTCTTTGGAGTCTTTGTATAAATCAGTAGTAATTTCTGCTTTCTGGCCTGTTCCGCGACCTATGGAAGCATAGGTATTACTTAAATTTTCTATATATTCAATACTTGACTTAATGGGTGGAGTTGTAGCTGCATTATCAAAATTTATTCCTCTTATATAATGTCCATTTGCAGCACAAACTTTTTCATTTAATCCAATAAATAAGTCTTTTAGTTTTTTTGTATCCTTTACCTTCATATGCATCTCCTCCAATATATAGTATTCCTATGACATATTTATTGTTCACTTATTAGAAAAGTAAAATTCATATCTTTTCTATGAAATTTAGTACTATATATATATTTATGATGCATATTATTAATAGTAATCATATTAATAGGAGGTAATATTAATGAAACCTGATGAGAAATATATGGCAGAGTCTCGAGCAAATTTAGATGATAATGATATTAAATTTGTTCCACCAGAATTTATGGATAGAAATCTGTATGAGAAAGTTTCTTTGAATTTTGATGATGATAGTAATTTGGATTTATTTCCTTCTGAAACAGGACTTCCAGAATTATGCTATCATTCTGATGATTCCAGTGATTATTCTATGAATAGATATATTAACGTAGCCAACAATACAATACCTACTACATTTGATATTTTAAGAAACCTTGATCTTGATTTAGATGAAACAGAAGATTTAGAAAGGTCTAGTTCTAATAGTGATATAAGCAAAATCTATTCAAAAATTGAGAAAAAACATCCAGGGATATTTGCTACTCTTTATTCATATAGAATTCCACGTCCAATAGTAAGAGTGATTATTAAAAGATTGATAAAATCAACATTAATGTATTCTAATAAAGATGATAAATGTTAAGGAACATAAAAATAAATAACAAGTCCAAAGATGACATGAATAATTTTCAGAAGGTAAGGAGGTAAACTGCCATTATAGAAAGCCTATTATGGCTTTTTACCATAAGTTATTAAACTTCTATCATTGCTAGGATTTTTTTAAATAAAAGCGGTTTTATACTTTCAATATCCACGGGTTCCTTTAGTATAATAGTTGTAAAACATACACTTCCAACCAATTCAAAAATCATGAACAAGGTCATTTCAGCATCCTCTTTATTCATTCCTTCATTAGTAAGGTTATTAATAAAAAGATCTAGCACTTTCTTTACCTCATTATAAGCTTCTGGTTTCATTATAGCCTTTCTGTATAATCCCCAGGAAATATTTTTATTTATTAGCCTTAATAAAGATTCATTATTTTTCAAATAATTTATTATATGTTCTATAAAAAATAATGTTCTTTCTCTATAGTCTTCACTTCCTAAAGCGTTTGTTTTAGCTAAAGCTTCTTTTATTATTTCATTGCTTTTTTGAAGAATCAGTTTATTTAAAATATCATGTTTGTCATTAAAATATAAATAAAAGGTTCCTTTTGCAACCCCAGCATTTTTAGCAATATCATCAATAGAGGTTTTTTCAAAGCCTTTTTTAAAAAATAGATTATATGCGGCTAAAAGTAATTCTTTTTCCTTTAATTGTTTTTTTCTTTCGGTAAAGCTACTACTACCATTGTTTACAGTCATATTTTGCCTCCAAGTAATGTTTCTATAATAGATATTCAACTTTAAATTTAGAATTATGTGATTTTTAGTATATATACACACAAAAGCTTAAATAGAATATAGGTTGTTGAATAATTAATATTTACAAATAATTGCTTAAGAAAATATTCCTTATTTCTCCGTTATCGTAGTTACTCCCACCAATGCTTTATTTCTGCAATGCTAACATCCCATACCTTTGCATTTCCGGTAACTATAATTTTAACATCTTTTATTTCCGAGTCAAAAAACGTCTCTAATTTCATCATATGGCTATCTTTGTCTTGATCAGTGAACTGAGCAAACTCTTCCCCATTAATCATAATCGTAACGGAACCCTTATATTCTTCTCCGTCGGGAATACCATAATTGGCATAGAGCCATAGATTTTTCTTGCCTAAATTAAATAAATACTCCTTACTTATTCCATCCGCACCGCTATACAAATTAAATTTTGGCTGTACTGTCTCGCCTTCCACCGTAAAAGTTGGAAAACTATTAGTTATTGGCATGGTTGTACTCGCTTCATTTAATGCTTGAACAGGTCCTATTCTTTCATTCACATGTACACCATAATCGATTGTTTCAGAAACAATCATAACTCCAATGATAAGCATAAGAATAGATACTGCTGAAGCAACAAGTTTTTTTAAGGTAATCTCAGAAGAAAATCCTACTCTATATCCTACAAATCCCATGATTGCACCTAATGTATTAGATATAATATCCATAGTGTCAAATGTACCCATAAAGGTAACGGATTGTAATACCTCTAAAAAAGAAATCACTAATATGAACAATGCTATAAACTTTCTAAAACGTATACGATACAATAATGGAATTACTATTCCAAAAGGGATAAAAGCAGCAATGTTTCCAAAATCGTATAACCATGACATCGTTAGTTCCGGAAACCTTAGTGGAATTCCTTCAGGCATAAGCATAAATGTATACTGATTATAATTGATTCTTTGGTCTAGTCTGCTAAACCCCAAGAACATGAAATACAATACTAAAATTGTATATAATATCGTTCCTATAAGAATAAATCTATGTAATTTGGCCTTCATAACCTCGGAATTATCCATCAACACTTCATTACCATTTGGAATCTCTTCTTGTTCATTTTTCATTCTTAGCATCTCCTGTCATCTTCAAAAAATCACATCGTAATCAATAGTAACTTAATTTATCTCAAAATAAAATTTAATGCTCTTTTAATGGATTCATGCATCACTATATTGGCAACTCGTTAATCAGAACATTATTTTATGAATAACATTTTCAGTATCTTTTCCATCCTATGGCTTAGCATATACTCAAGAAATAATTGGTTCCCTTTTCTGAAAAACTTTTTAGGAATACAATTTCTAATTACTTTACAAGTATTGTCCAATAATAGAAAAAACTCAGCTAATTCTGTTTTAAAATACTCATATATTTTTTACAAATTCTGTTTATTCAATAATCTAAAGATAGATAATTATTCTATATATAAGTCAAGTTTATAAGTGTTTATCTCTATTATTATAGAATAAGTTAAAAAATAATCCAAACTTTAAATTGGTGATGAAGTTAATTTAGGAATTTCTAAAAAATATTTATGATTTCGGTAAGTTACCACATAACTCTAGCACCAAAGTTGTTTGTTATCTATAAAGGTCTAAATTGCTATAAGAAATATAAAATAGTATAATTAGTAAAGAAAATCTAACGGAGCGATAATGTTTTTGATTTTCAGCTAAGCTACTGGAGGATGAAAAATGATTGTTTTAAGTTGTAAAAATATAAGTAAAAGTTATGGAATAGATACCATATTAAAGGATGTAACCTTTTCTATTAATGAAGGGGATAAAGTTGGAATAATAGGCTCAAATGGTGAGGGAAAAACCACTTTATTTAAAATACTTTCAAAAGAATTATCCCAAGATGATGGCGAGGTTTTTGTAGATAAAAATAAGTCACTAGGATATCTTGCGCAACATTTAGCATTGGATTCAAATAATACAATTTATGATGAAATGTTACTTGTTTTTGAAGATCTTCAAAGATTAGAAAAAAAGATCGAAGATCTAGAATTAAAAATGAACGAACCATATGATGAAAAAAATGCATCTTATCATGAAAAAATTATTAAGGACTATGGAGTAGCACAAGATCTTTATGAAAATAGAGGAGGATATACTTATAAAGGTGAGATATCTCGTGTAATAAAAGGTCTTGGATTTAATGAAGGAGACTTTGGAAAGTCAATTTCAAACTTAAGTGGAGGACAAAAGACTAGGGTTGCTCTTTGTAAACTGCTACTTTTAAATCCAGACATATTATTGCTTGATGAGCCTACAAATCATCTGGATTTAGAGGCAATAGAATGGCTCGAAGAATACTTAAAAACCTATAAAGGGACTGTAATAGTAATTTCACATGATAGATTTTTCCTAGACTCAGTCACAACAGCAACCTTCCAAGTTATAAATGGCCATGTGAATTGCTATAGTGCACCATATACTAAAGCATTAGAGCTCATGAAAAAAGATTATGATTCTAAACTAAAGGCGTATAATCTGCAGCAGTCAGAAATCAAGAGGCAGGAAGCAATAATAGAAAAGTTTAGATCATTTAATAGAGAGAAAAGTATAAAAGCTGCTGAAAGCAGGGAAAAAGCACTTGATAAAATGGAACTTATAGATGCTCCAGATAAGGAAAAGTCAGCATCAAAAATTAAATTTGAGGCATCTGTTAAGAGCGGGTATGATGTACTTCATATTGAAAATTTAGCTAAAAGCTTTGGTGATAAAAAATTATTCTCAGATTTATCATTTGATTTAAAAAGAGGAGAGAAGATTGCATTAATTGGTGAAAATGGACGTGGAAAAACTACTCTCTTTAAGATTATAATGGATAAAATTGAGAGTGATTCTGGAATTAAAGTACTAGGTGCAAATGTGAATGTTGGATATTATGATCAGGAACAGTCAAACCTTAATATTAATAATACTGTATTAAGTGAAGTGTGGGATGATTTTCCGGAATTTACAACAAGTGAAATTAGAGGCTTTTTAGGATCATTCCTTTTTAGAGGTGATGATGTCTTCAAAGAAATAAGTAAGCTCAGCGGTGGAGAAAGATGCAGAATAAATCTCTTAAAACTAATGCTATCTAAATCTAATCTGCTTCTTTTAGATGAGCCGACAAATCATCTAGACATTCCATCAAGGGAAGCTTTAGAAGAAGCAATCTTAAGTTATGATGGTACATTAATTGTAATTTCACATGACAGATATTTTTTGAATAAGGTGATTCATAGAATATTAGAATTAGAAGAGAATGGAGTTAATGAATATCTAGGAAATTATAGTTATTATACTGAAAAAAAGAAAAATCCGCAAAGGTTTGAAGCTTATGAGAGTCTGGCTTCAGGAAAAACAAAAACTCAATTAAACGAAGAAAAGAAAAAGAAAAAGGCTTTAGAGAAAGAAGCAAAGGCTAAACAAAATGAAATTATGGCAATAGAAGCAAATATAACTGCCAATGAAGAAGCTCTAGAAAAGCTACAAGAGGAGCTTTGTAAGGAAGAAATTTACTCTGATCCAGTTGAAAGTGAAAGAGTCAATAAAGAAATTAAAGTTTTTCAAGAAACCATTGAAAGTCTTTATGAAAAATGGGAGGAACTTTCACAAGAATAATATATATATAACAATAAAGAATATCTTACGAGGTATTCTTTATTGTTATATGAAAATATATTTTAGAAAATATTAAGAACTATTGATAATTTTCTTAAGGTCTTTAAGTTAAAATAAAATTAGAATATGATTTAAATATAGAATTTTAAAATAGGAGATGAAGCTTTTGGAAAAGGGAACTATTTTAATAGTTGATGATGAGAAGGAAATTAGAGATTTAGTTGATATATATCTTAAAAGTGATGGATACAACACTATAAAAGCATGCGATGGAATTGAGGCTATTAATTTACTTCGGGAGAATGACATAGATCTAATAATATTAGATGTTATGATGCCAAATTTAAATGGAATAGAAGCTTGCTTGAAAATTAGAGAGATGAAAGAAATGCCTATAATAATGTTATCTGCAAAAAGTGAAGATATTGACAAGATATTAGGACTTAATATGGGCGCCGATGATTACTTAACAAAACCATTTAATCCACTAGAGCTTGTTGCAAGAGTAAAATCGCAGCTTAGGAGATTTTATAAATTTGGTAATAAGGTAATGTCAGCAGAGAATGATGAAAATGTAATACAAATAGATGAACTTATTATAAACTTGGAAACTCATGAGGTATCTTTAGGAGATAACATGATAAAACTCACACCTACTGAATTTGATATTTTATCATTGCTTGCGAAAAGCCGTGGAAAAGTGTTTTCAATAGAAAATATTTATGAAAGCGTTTGGAACCAGGAATTTATGACATCAGATAATACTGTTATGGTTCATATAAGAAAGATAAGAGAAAAGATAGAGGAAGACCCTAGGAACCCTAGATTTATAAAAACTGTTTGGGGGGTAGGCTATAAGATTGAAAAGTAGTAAATCTGAAAGAAGCATAAATATGCACAATAAACGTAATTCAAAATTAATAAAGCGAATTGAGAAAATATTAAGCGTTGTAAAAGAGCGAATTGAAAAAAATATTAGATTTGAACTTATGGCAGTAATAGGAGTATGTTTTTTTATAGCATTTATTTTTTATAGTTTTACAAACAATATGCTATCAAAACAATACACAGAGCCTAAGATAACATATGATTATGATTCTATAGAAAGAAATGCTAATAATTTAGCTAAGCAATTAGAAGCAGAAAAAAGCCCAATTTCAGGAGATAAAATTAATGACATTTTAAACAATGTGGATAGTGGAGATAAAAGTTATATAACTGATTTAGATGGAAAAATATTATACAAAACTAAAAATGTAGTTGAAGAAAATATAGATATATACAGCGCTTTACAAGGTGCAATGACGAATGTAAATTATGAAAAGAACGAGGAGGTGCGAGAAAAAACGTACATAATGCCGCTAAAGATTGATGGTGAAAGAAGGTATTTAATATATTCTAAAATTCCAGAAGCCACTATAACGTACACCACATTTAATACATCAAATTCATCTTTAGCATTAATTTTAGCAGTTATTGTATTTGTAGTATCTTTTGTTATTATAACAAATAAGAAAATGAAATATTTAGATGAAATTGCAATTGGCCTTAAAATAATAGCAAGCGGAAATTTAAATTATAGAATAGAAGAAAAAGGTACAGATGAGATTAAAAATATAGCATATAATATAAATCTTATGGCCAAGGAAATTGGAGAAAAAATTAATGCTGAACGGGATGCAGAAAAAACCAAAGCTGATTTAATAACTAATGTTTCTCATGATTTACGAACACCATTAACTTCTGTAATGGGATATATGGGACTTGTAATTCAAGGAAGATATAAAGATGATGATGAGATGAAAGAGTATTTAAATATAGCTTTTAGTAAGGCAGAAAGATTAAAATTATTAATAGAAGATTTATTTGATTATACTAAATTAAACAATAATGGAGTTACCTTAACAAAGACTAAAGTTAATCTGGCAGAGTTTTTATCACAATTAATTGAGGAACTAACACCATTAGTTGAGGAAAATAATTTGACTATATATAAGAAATTTGAATCAGATAGGATATTTGTCTTAATAGATACAATGAAAATGCTCAGGGTGTTTGAGAATTTAATTACTAATGCTATAAAATATTCGTATAAGCCTGGAGAAATATTTGTTGGTCTATATGAACATGATAATACTGCAATTGTTGTATTTAGAAATAAAGGAGATCATCTTACTAAGGAAAAAACGGATAAGTTATTTGATAGATTTTATAGATTGGATGAATCAAGAAATAGTAATACAGGTGGATCAGGTCTTGGACTTGCAATTTCTAAGAATATAGTAGAATTACATGAAGGAAAGATATGGGCTCAATCAATAGGAGATAATATAAGTTTTTATGTGCAATTAAACCTATAATTAATTATTAATTATAGGTACTTTTTTTTAGTAAAATTAATATTTATATTAATGAAGTATTTTATATTTTGGAGGAAATATGCAAGATAAAAATCCTAATAGTCGTTTTGGGATAGACATAAATGAATATACTACAACTGTCCAATTTGATGTTTTAGCAAGCAGAATAGATTTTTTATATCTTAGAGCTTCAGGATCAGCAACTGGAAGATTTAGAGCTGATAGAAAATTTGTTGACTATGCAAAAAATAGTAGAAATTATGGAATTCCAGTTGGTGCATATCATTTTTCACTACCATCTTATGACTTAACAGATGCAGATAGGCAATGTGATGACTTTATAAATACATTGCAGCAGGGATTTGGAAATAAAGATTATGGAGATTTATTTCCTGTAATAGATGTTGAGGCACCATTAGATAAGTCAATAAGTACAAAAACGTTAATTGATTGGATTGACAGATTTAGAAAAAGATTTGAAAAAAATACTAGAAGAAGACTTATGATTTATACAGGAACAAACTTTATAGAGCTTTATAATAATTTTAATGTTCCTGGCCGTGGCTATCCTTTAAAGAATATGCCACTGTGGATTGCAATGTATACAAGTATTCCTATTAATCCTAAATTTCCACCTAATGTTGGAGGATGGACTAGGTGGAGAATATGGCAATACAGCGAAAGTCAAACTGTTCAAGGAGTTGGAAATCCTGTAGATGCAAATTGGGGTCCTAACAGTGTAGATTTATTAACTCAGCCTCGAGTTGTTACAGGACTACAAGCAAGATTTCAAGGTGGAAACATAAATGTTTCGTGGAATAGAAATAGTGATGTAGATTTACTAGGCTATAATCTCTTTGTAAATAGAGAGTGGGTAGGAACTGTTGATGAAAATGCTACAAGCTATGTAATACCTGGGAATAAAATAAATGTGCAAAAAAATGCGCCTGTTGAAGTAGCAATTGAAGCATTTGATTATGATGGAGAAACATCAAAAACAAGAGCGAAGGTAAATTTATAAAATAAGATTCATATCATATTTCAAGCTTATATATATGTAATTAGTATATATAAAGATGGAGTATGATATAAGGCAATATTAATTACAAATTAATATTAATGTAAATTATGATCAATAACGTACTTAATCACTATGATAAATAGTATGTGAGAGCGATTTCCTGGAAAGGAGAATAATGAGTGGGAAAAATTAAAAATAGGAGAACAAAATATTCCCAAATAGCAGCTAATGCATTAATAAAAATAGCTATGGTAATTATAGCATTTATAGTAGTCGGAGCTGCTACATCAGCTGTATATTCCATATCAATAAAAAATACGGTTAGAGCTTGGGAGAATAAAATATATCCAGGAATAACTGTACAAGGAGTAGATATTGGCGGCATGACAAAAGAGGAGGCAAAGAATAAACTTGTTGAAACTTTTGAAACTGTTATACCAAATAAAAAAGTATTCATAGCAATAGGGGACAAGCAATATGAACTTATTTATTCAGATATTTCGCCTAAATATAACATAGATGAAACTATTGAACAAGCTTATAGGGCTGGGAAAGTTGGAGGGACTTTAAAAAAATTTATAACTATAAAAGGTAATAATAATACAAAAAATAAAATTCCTTTAAATTTTTCTTATGACGAAGAAAAACTTAAGGCATATGAAAAGAAGATACAAAGCGATACGGCTCAAGCAGCTAAGGATGCGACTCTAAGTATTAATGGCAGCAGTATAACAGTTAATCCAGAACAAGACGGAGTAACTGTAAATTTGGAAGCATTGGATAAAAAATTAAGAGGAAGTATTGATGGTGAAATTAATCCAGAGACTAATATTACTGTTGAGGTAGAAAAAACAAAGCCAAGGGTAACTAAAGAAGATTTAGCTAAGATAAAAGGCTTAATGGGAACTTTCTCAACAAGTTATGCTACATCCCCCCTAGGAAGATGCAAAAATATAGAGATAGCAACCGCTACATTAAATGGAACCGTAGTTATGCCTGGAGAAGTTTTTAGTTTTAATGGAACTGTAGGGCAAAGAACAACTGAAAGAGGGTATCAAGAGGCAGGAACATTTGTAGGAAATAAAATTGAACCAGGAATTGGTGGAGGAATATGCCAAGTATCAACAACTCTTTATAGGGCAGTAATGAAAGCTAATTTGAGATCTGTTGAAAGAACAAATCACTCAATGGCAGTAGGCTATACAGAGCCAGGACTTGATGCAACAGTTGCTTATGGGTATTTAGATTATAAGTTCAAGAACACGTATGATTTTCCAATTTATATTCAAGGAATTACTAGAGGTAAGGCTTTAACTTATAATGTGTACGGAGATCCAAGCGCGTTAAATGGAAAGACATATGAAATGGTAAGTGAAGTTCTTGAAACTATACCTCCACAAACTAAAGTTGTACCTGACAGTAGTTTACCAGAAGGTAAAGAAGTAAATGAAGGAGGTGGAATGACTGGTTATAGAACAAAATCATATCAGGTTACTTATGAGAATGGAGTTGAAATAAATAGAGAACTCATATCTACAGATACTTATGCAAGTGTCGATGTAATTGTAAAAAGAGGAATGAAATCAGATGTTAGTGTAGGAACGGCAGTAGTAACCTCTCCATCGGAATAGTAGTATATTTAATTTGATATTTATATAAATTATAGACATATGTTTTTTGTATGAATTTAGTATATTTAAAGACGTATGTCTATAACTTTGTAAAAAGTTAGATACTGAATAAAAAGGATTAACTTAAGTTTTAGAAAGCGGTTAATTTATTATATATTGTCAATTAATTTTATCGTGGTGAATATATTGATAATAGAATTCTATTCACCATAATAAAATTAATTTTTGATAATGTTCTATAAAGTATATGAGTTTAATTGGCCTTCCATAATTATGCAGGGAATACTTTTGACTTGTTATGAACCATATAGTATAATTTTGAAATAGAAAGAATAGACTAATTCTTTGCACTTGAATAGGAGAAGGTGGAATTTTGAATTTAAATATAGTGTTATATCAACCAGAAATACCTCAAAACACAGGAAATATTGCTAGAACTTGCGTTCTTACAGGTAGTAAGCTTCATTTAATAAAGCCATTAGGATTTGACATAAATGAAAAGCAAGTTAAGAGAGCAGGATTAGATTATTGGAAAGATCTAGATTTAGAAATTCATGAGAGCTATGAGGATTTCATGAATAAATATGGAGACAAAAAAATATATTTATCAACTACTCATGGAGAAACTCACTTTGATGAAATTTCCTTTAAAGAAGGAGATTTTATAATGTTTGGAAGAGAAACTAGCGGAGTACCGCAAGAGGTACATGAGAAGCATATTGGTTTTAGAATTCCAATGATAAAATCAAGTACTAGAAGTTTAAATTTATCTAATACAGTGGCTATTGTAGCTTATGAAGCATTAAGACAAATAGGATTTCCTAATATGAAATAAGTGAAGAGGAATGAAGATATATGGAAAAGATAAAAATCATAACAGATAGCACTGCTGATTTATCCAAGGATATATACGAAAAGTATGAGATAGAGGTTTTACCATTATTAATAAACTTTGGCGAAAATAGCTATCAAGATGGAGTTGAAATAAATACTAATGAAGTATTTGAAAAAATAGAAAGAGACAATGTGCTTCCAACAACAGCACAAGTTACCCCTAATAGGTTCATTGAGATATATGAGAAATATTTAGGGGAAGGGTATAAAATTATATCAATTCATATGTCTTCTGTAATGAGTGGAACGTATCAATCAGCATGTATTGCAAAAGAAACACTAGAAAGTGATAATATAGTTGTAATTGATTCTCAAAATGTTACAGCAGCATTAGGAATATTAGTCTTAAAAGCAGCTAAACTTAGAGAAAAGGGATATAATATTGCACAGCTAGAAGAAGAATTAAATGTAATTAAAAATAATATAAAGCTTTCAGTTTACTTTGAATCTTTAGAATACCTTGTAAGAGGCGGTAGAATTTCTAAAACTGCTGGTATAGTTGGAGGAATGCTTGGAATAAAGCTTATACTCGAAATAAAAGATGGTATTATGTCAGTAAAAGATAAGATCAGGGGAAATAAGAAAGCAATTAAAAAGATTATAAATGATCTTGAAAGTGCGGAGTTAGATGATGAGGTACCAGTTATATTAATTGATGTAAATAATCTTGAAGTTAAAGAAGCTCTTAAAGAATATATGGAAAACAATAATGTGAAATTTATTGAATGTCCAGTTGGATCGGTTGTATGTGTTCATTCTGGTCCTGGATGTTGCGGAATAGTATTTTTAACTAAATAAAGAAACACATGCCTTTATTTTTTATTGCATTGGTTTTAATAAGGTTTAAACAATTTATTTAAGACCAATGTTAATATATAGTATATGAGGCATGTTTTTATTTTTATTAAAAATAATTTTTATTAGCAATCAGGCGTTTTAGGCATTGTATGTATATAGAACGGTTTGAACTATGCTTGCAATCTCAGGATAATGCAGAGTATACTATAGAAAAAGAGATAGAATTAATAACTAAAGCAAAAAGATAGTTTTTATGAATACGTTTAATTAGCGCATACATAATTTTTTGTAAGGAGGAAATTTATGAATATAGAGTATGGCATGAAGATGACCCAGGAACAACGATTGATATTAACGCAAAATATGCAGCAATCTATAAAATTACTGCAAATGTCTCTTCATGATTTAAGGGAATATATAGATATTGAATATTCGGAAAATCCAGTCTTAGAAATAAATGAAGAAACAGCTCCATATGATGATGTGCAAAATGCTGAAAAAATGAGCATAGAAGATAGTTACGATCATAAAAAAATAGTTGAAGAATTGTATTCAGATAATTATAAGGATAAATCAGAAATAAATTATTCAAACGAAGAAATTTCACCGTTAAATTTCATAGAGAAAAAGATGTCCTTAAAAGAATATCTTCAGGAACAATTAGTTGAGGCTGACATAGATCAGTACATGTTAAATATATGTAAGTACATTGTTGAATCATTAGATAATAAAGGATACTTAGAAATATCAGTAGAAGAACTCGGACAAGAGCTGAATATATCAGAGGAAATTATAGAAAGAGCTTTAAAAATAGTTCAATCTTTGGAACCCTATGGAATAGGAGCTAGAAATATCAAGGAATGCCTGCTCATTCAGAGTTTAAGATTAAATATTTTGGATAATATAATGGAGAAAATGATTCTAAACCATCTTGAAAATGTTGCTGAAAATAAGTATGAAGCAGTTGGAAGAGCTCTTAATATATCACCAAGAGAGGCCCAAAGATATGGAGACTTGATTAAGAAATTAGAGCCTAAGCCATCAAGGGGATTTTATACTGGAGAAGAAGTGAATTATATAATTCCAGATGCTGAAATTAAAAATATAAATGATGAGTTTTTTATAATAATGAATGAAAGCGCTTTACCAAAGCTTATGATAAATAGAACGTATAAAGATGTATTGCAAAATAATAAGGATTCAGAGATAAATACTTACGTTAAGGACAAAATTAATAAGGCAATATTTTTAATAAAATCAATAGAGCAAAGGAAAGGTACATTATATAAAGTACTGGAATGCCTGATTGATAGGCAGAAAGATTTCTTTAAATTTGGCAGACAGCAGATAAAACCTTTGACGTTAAAAGAGGTTTCTGAGAAAATTAACCTTCATGAATCGACTGTAAGCAGAGCAATTAAAGATAAATATATATTAACAAGCTATGGGACAATAAAAATAAAAGATCTATTTGCAACAGGTTTATCATCAAATAATGATGATATGGCAACAGTAAAAGTAAAAAATGAAATAAAAAGAATAATAGATGAAGAGAATAGTAGCAAGCCGCTTTCAGATCAGATAATAAGTTCTATGTTAGCAGATAAAGATATGAAGATTTCGAGAAGAACAGTTGCAAAATATAGAGAAGAGTTAGGTATTAAATCTTCATCTATGAGAAAAAGATTATAATAAATAGTTTGGAAATTTAGATAATTAACTCTTACTTGTCAAGTTTTAATGAGCAATGCAAAAAGATGTTTTTAGTATTAAGTCATAAATAAAAATTTATGATTCATATAGGAATTACTAAAGGATTAGAACTTGACAATTAAGAGAGTATATTGGTAATTTCAACTTCTTATAAAGCTAGGTTTAAAATTTATAAGTATTATTTTTTATATATATTAGATAAATATGGAATCATTGTGGAAAACTATAAAAAAGTTTGCTAATAATTAATTATGTTAGTGTATTTTTGTTTTTTTTGAAATATTATAAAAAATTTTAAATAAGGACTTTAAAATTTTTGAAAGGTGTTTTATAATAATATATGTGGGACATAAAGAAATGATATGGGACACGTAGTGACCAAAGGGGTGTTTGAGTTGCAGGAAATATTAGAGTTACAAAAAAAGATAGTTCCTGAGCTTGTAAATACATTAGAGAAAAGGTATAACGTACTCAGAACAATCTGTCATAATGAACCTATAGGAAGAAGAGTTCTTGCTGATATGTTAAATGTCGGTGAAAGGACTGTTAGGACAGAGATAGGTTTTTTAAAGGATCAAGGATTAATTGAGATAAATACTTCTGGAATGACAGTTACAAGTGAAGGTGTAGAAATTATACATAAATTGAATGATTTTATTCATGAGATAAAGGGTCTTTCAGAAGTTGAGAAGAAGATAGAATCTTTTCTTAATTTAAAGAAGGTTATCATAGTCCCAGGAGATGTGGAAGAAAATCCTTTAGTATTAAAGGATTTAGGCAAGGCTTGTGCAAATTACGTTAAAGATGTTTTAGAAAATAATTCTATTATTGCTTTAACTGGAGGAAGTACATTAAAAGAAGTTGTAGAAGCATTTCCGAAAATAACAAATTTGTCCAAGATACAAGTGGTACCAGCAAGAGGTGGCATGGGAAAGAAAGTTGAAACCCAAGCTAATACTTTAGCAGCTACTCTAGCTAAAAAGTTAAATGGTACTTATAAAATGCTTCATATCTCAGAAAATTTAAGCTTAGATATAATTGGTACTTTGCTTAAAGAGGAGGCAGTCAAGGTAGTTATAGATACCATACATAAAGCAGATGTGCTTATTTATGGTATAGGTAATGCTGTACAAATGGCTAGAAAAAGAGGAGTTCCGCAGCAGGAAATAGACAATTTAATAAATAAAGGCGCTGTGGGAGAAGCATTTGGATGTTATTTTAACAAGGACTCAGAAATAATCTCAGAAACTACCGCAATTGGAATAAAAATTAATGAAGCAAGAAAAATTAGAACACATATTGCAGTAGCTGGTGGGAAAAATAAAGTGGAGTCCATCATGGCAACTGAATATAACGATATCGATGGTGTGTTAGTAACAGATGAGGCGGCAGCCAATGGGATATTAAATGCATTTGAAGGTTAGATTCAGTTATTAAATTAGTTTGTAAAATTTATTTTTATAAAAAAAAAGAAAAGCATTATTAGGAGGTAATTGTAATGGTAAACGTAGCAATTAATGGTTTTGGAAGAATAGGAAGATTAGCTTTAAGACTAATGATTAACAACCCTGAATTTAATGTGGTTGCAATCAATGACTTAACAGATGCTAAAATGTTAGCTCATTTATTCAAATATGATTCAGCTCAAGGAAGATTCGATGGAGAAATCGAAGTTAAAGAAGGAGCTTTCGTAGTAAACGGAAAGGAAATCAAAGTAGTTGCTGATTCTAACCCAGCAAACTTACCTTGGGGAGAATTAAACGTAGATATCGTTCTTGAATGTACTGGATTCTTCGCATCAAAAGATAAGGCTTCAGCTCATATCACAGCAGGTGCTAAGAAAGTTGTTATTTCAGCTCCAGCAGGAAATGATCTACCAACAGTAGTTTACAATGTAAACCACGATATCTTAAAGGCATCAGACACAGTTATTTCAGGTGCTTCATGTACTACTAACTGTTTAGCTCCAATGGCTAAAGCATTAAATGATAACTTTGGATTAACTAAAGGTTTCATGACTACAATCCACTCATACACTAACGATCAAAATACTTTAGATGCTCCACACAAAAAAGGTGATTTAAGAAGAGCTAGAGCTGCTGCAGCTTCTATCATTCCTAACTCAACTGGTGCTGCTAAAGCAATCGGATTAGTTATTCCTGACTTAAAAGGAAAATTAGATGGTGGTGCTCAAAGAGTTCCAACAATCACTGGTTCATTAACTGAATTAGTTTGTACTTTAAATAAGAAAGTAACTGTAGAAGAAGTTAATGCTGTTATGAAAGCTGCTGCTACTGAATCTTATGGATACACTGAAGATGAAATAGTTTCTGCTGACGTTATCGGAATCAGCTACGGTTCATTATTTGATGCAACTCAAACTAAGATTATGGAAGTTAATGGAGAACAATTAGTTAAAGTATCTTCTTGGTACGATAACGAAATGTCATACACTAACCAATTAATCAGAACTTTAGGATACTTCGCTAACTTAAAGTAATTTAAACTATATTTTAAACATAACGCGCAAATTTATGTTATAAAATAAGGCATATGAAGAAAATAACGAGTCAAAGATGCTTTGTATATTTTTGCATCAGACAAGGAAGCATATTTGGCTCATAGCCGGCTACTAGCCTAATATGCTGACACAGTATGATACGAAATATGCTAGCATACTGACTTGTTATTTTTTAAATATGCCGGAATAAGTCTGGTTTTGTAGTATAAGGCTATAAAGCCAGACTCTTTTAAAATACTCATAAAATATTTTTTTAGAGGTGAAAGTCATGAATTTTAATAAGAAGACAATTGAAGATATTGATGTTAACGGAAAGAAAGTATTAGTAAGATGCGATTTTAATGTGCCATTAAAAGATGGTGTTATAACTGATGAAAATAGATTAGTTGGAGCTCTTCCAACAATCAAATATTTAGTTGCTCACAATGCAAAGATTATACTTTGCTCACATTTAGGAAAAGATGCTTCAAAATCATTAGCACCAGTTGCTGCTAGATTAACTGAAATGTTAGGAAAAGAAGTTGTTTTTGCTAGAGATGAAGAAGTTGTTGGTGAAAATGCTAAAAAAGCAGTTGCAGCAATGAAAGATGGAGACATAGTATTATTAGAAAACACTAGATGCAGAAAAGAAGAAACTAAGAATATTGAAACATTCTCTAAAGAATTAGCTTCATTAGCTGACGTATTTGTTAATGATGCATTCGGAACTGCTCATAGGGCTCACTGCTCAACAGTTGGTGTGACTGATTACTTAGATACTGCTGTATGTGGATACTTAATCCAAAAAGAATTAAAATTCTTAGGGGATGCCGTTGAAAGTCCAGTAAGACCTTTTGTTGCTATCTTAGGTGGAGCAAAAGTTTCTGATAAGATTGCTGTTATAAACAATCTTTTAGATAAAGTTAACACAATCATAATCGGTGGTGGAATGGCTTACACATTCTTAAAAGCTCAAGGATATGAAATTGGAACTTCACTAGTAGAAGAAGATAGACTTGAATATGCTAAGGAAATGGTTGCTAAAGCAGCAGAAAAAGGCGTTAAATTCTTATTACCAGTAGATCACAGAGTAGCTGCAGAATTCAAAGATGTTGAAGCTACAGTTACAGAAGATCAAAACATTCCAACTGGAAACATGGGATTAGATATCGGACCAAAGACAGAAGCTTTATATGCTGATGCTATTAAAGATGCTAAGACTGTAATTTGGAATGGACCTATGGGTGTATTCGAATTTGAAAACTATAATAAAGGAACAATTGCAGTAGCTAAGGCTATGGCAGATGCAGATGCTACTACTATAATAGGTGGTGGAGATTCAGCTGCAGCAGTTAATACATTAGGATTTGGAGACAAGATGACTCATATCTCTACAGGTGGTGGAGCATCATTAGAATTCTTAGAAGGTAAAGTATTACCAGGAATAGCTGCATTAAATGACTAATTTTAATTAAAGTTAAACTTAAGAAGAGTTAATTACTTTTCTTAAGTTTAATCTGTTAATATCATAAGATTTCTAAATATTATAAAGTGTAATAGAAGTTTTGATGAAAACGTTGGAATGTATATTACAAATAAATAATGAATTATGAGGTGTATATAATGAGAAAAGCAATTATAGCAGGTAACTGGAAAATGAACAAGACTGTTGAAGAAGCAGTTAAAATGGTAGAAGAATTAAAACCATTAGTAAAGGATGCTTCATGCGATGTAGTTATATGTCCTACATTTGTATGTTTAGATGCTGTAAAAAAAGCAGTAGCTGGATCAAACATAAAAGTTGCTGCACAAAATATGCATTTTGAAGAAAGTGGAGCATTTACAGGTGAGGTTTCTCCTAAGATGTTAGAAACTTTAGGAATAGACTATGTTGTTTTAGGACACAGTGAAAGAAGAGAATACTTTAATGAAACTGATGAAGCATTAAATAAGAAAGTTAAAAAAGCTTTTGAACATGGCATTACTCCAATTCTTTGTTGTGGAGAATCTTTAGAGCAAAGAGAAAACGGAACAACAAATAAAGTTATTGAAGCTCAAATTAAAGCTGATATAGCTGGATTAACTAATGATCAAGTAGAAAAACTTGTTATTGCTTATGAACCAATCTGGGCAATTGGAACAGGAAAAACTGCGACAGATGAACAAGCAAATGAAACAATTAAAGCAATAAGAGCTATGGTTGCTGAAATGTATGGATCAGAAGTAGCTGAAAAGACAAGAATTCAATATGGTGGATCAGTTAAACCAAATACAATAAAAGCTCAAATGGAAATGTCTGATATAGATGGTGCATTAGTTGGTGGAGCTAGTTTAGTTCCAGCTGATTTTGCTGCTATAGTTAATTATTAATATACAGATAATAAGAAAACCATGAACAGGGTAAAAAGTGTTCATGGTTTTATTTTTATATAAAATATTTAATTTTATATAAGAATAATGATAAATAATTAACTTGATTGAATGAAAATAAAAACATAATATTTTTATATATAGATAATTTATTAAGTAAAGTAATATTTGTAAATTTAGCTTACACTTTGAATATAAATGTTTAGAAGTTGCAATAAATGCAAAAAAATAATATAATTTAAGTGAATAGTAGTATGTAAATTAAAATAGACGATAATATTTAATATATAAGTTCTTAATAAGGTCTATATACTGATAATTGATAAAAAAATAACGGTTTAAATGTAGAATAATTATTAGAATATTTATATTATGATTTTTAACAAATGTATTTGGAGGGATAGGAAGATGGCAAAGAGACCTGTTATGTTAATGATATTAGATGGTTTTGGAGTAGCACCAAAATCTGAAGGAAATGCTGTAAGTTTAGCAAAAAAACCAAATTTAGATAAACTTTTTGAAAAATATCCAAATTCTGAGCTACAAGCAAGCGGTTTAGCGGTTGGATTACCAGAAGGTCAAATGGGAAATTCAGAAGTTGGACATTTAAACATTGGTTCTGGAAGAATAGTATATCAAGAATTGACTAGAATTACTAAAGCAATTTCAGATGGAGATTTCTTTGAAAATGAAGCTCTTAAATTAGCTATGAGTAATGCTAAAAATGGTGCAGCTTTACACTTGATGGGCTTATTATCAGATGGTGGAGTTCATTCACATTTAGAGCATTTAAAAGGACTTCTAGAATTTGCTAAAAAAGAAGGAGTTCAAAATGTATATGTTCATGCATTTATGGATGGAAGAGATGTACCACCTTCATCAGGAAAAGAATTTATAGAAAAAACTGAGAAAATGATGGCTGAAATAGGGGTAGGTAAGATTGCAACTATAAGTGGTAGATACTATGCAATGGATAGAGATAATAGATGGGAAAGAGTTGAACTTGCATATAATGCGTTAGTTCTAGGAAAAGGCGAAACTGCAGTTAGTGCAGTAGAAGCTATAGATAAATCGTATAAGGATAATAAAACTGATGAGTTTGTATTGCCAACAGTAATAACTGAAAATGGAAGTCCAATTACAAACATAAAAAATGGTGATTCAGTTGTATTCTTTAACTTCAGACCAGATAGAGCTAGAGAAATAACAAGAGCAATTAATGATAAAGAATTTGCAGGATTTAAGAGAGAAACTTTAAGTCTTACTTTTATAACAATGACTCAATATGATAAGACTTTAGAAGGAGTACATGTTGCATATAGTCCTCAAACTTTAACTAACACTCTTGGAGAATATGTAAGCGGCAAGGGATTAAATCAATTAAGAATTGCAGAAACAGAAAAATATGCTCACGTTACTTTCTTCTTTAATGGGGGAGTAGAAAAAGAAAATCCAGGAGAAGATAGAAAGGTAATTCCTTCACCTAAGGTTGCAACTTATGATTTAAAACCAGAAATGAGTGCATATGAAGTAACTGAAGAGTTATTAAATAGATTAGACAGCGACAAATATGATATGGTAATATTAAATTTTGCAAATCCTGATATGGTAGGTCATACAGGTATCGTAGAAGCAGCTGTTAAAGCAATTGAAGCAGTTGATGAATGTGTAGGAAATATCGTAAATAAAATTTTGGAAAAAGACGGATGCGTATTTATTACAGCCGATCATGGTAATGCTGAAACTATGATAGATTTTTCAACAGGAAATCCATTTACAGCTCATACTACACATCCAGTTCCTTTTGTTTGGGTTGCAAATGATACAGAAGGTAAGAAATTAAATGATGGAAAACTTGCTGACATCGCACCAACTATGTTAATTCAATTAGGACTTGAAGTGCCTTCAGAAATGACTGGCGAAAATTTAATAATAAATAAATAAATTATTTAACATAAAAGACTATCTTATGAGGATAAATCCTTGTAAGATAGTCTTTTTGTGTTTAGATATTAAATAACATAAGATTATTAAAAGTATACAATATTGATTCATTTTAGGACAATTTAGTTTAAATAATATATTTTGAAAAGAAAAGATTTATGGGAGTTTAGGGAATAATTTAAGTGAAATTGCATAAATTAAATTTTAAATTAATATACTTATAAAAAAGATTTAGGGTTGATGATATGAAAAAAAATTTTGCATACTCCGCTGATTTTGACGAAGCTACAGAAAAATTATTTAGAGAGGCCAGTTATTTAGGTGAGGGGCATAATGGTGTAGTTTATGAATTACCGAATAGAAAGGTGATTAAAATATTTTTAAGAAAGAAAGTATGTAATGATGAAGGAAGCATTTTGGCTAGAACAAATGGATCTAAATACTTTCCGTACTTGTATAAAAAAGGAAATTTATATGTGATAAGAGACCTAGTGGAAGGAAAGAGACTTGATAAATATATAAAGGAAAATGGATTGAGCGAAAAACTAATTAAAAATATATATGAATTATTAGGAGAATTCAAAAAACTTAAGTTTAAAAAACTAGATGTCAGATGCAAGGATATTTATGTTTCTAGTAATGAGAAGGTTATGATAATAGACCCTAAAAAAGCATATAGTAAAAGGATTGATTATCCGAGACACTTAATGAAGGGACTAAATAAAATAGGCGTTTTAGAGGATTTTATTAAAGGTATAGGAAAAATAGATTCAAAAAAAGCAGTAGCTTGGGAATTAAAATTTAAAAGATATTGTGAATCTGAGTATTTATTATTTCTTGAATGATTATACAAATAATATATTATTAGATTTGCAGATGTTAACAATAAGCTATATTAGATTCTTAAAATACAAAAATTAAGGATTTTTAATTTTATTATTAACTTATTCTGCATAAATTTATATTTTTGAAATAAATGCACAATATTTTTACCAATGAGAATAAAAAATAATAAGCAGCTTCAAAAGTAAAATAAGATGAATATTCCAAAAAAATTTACTAATAATATTATAGTAGTTAAAAAAATACTTTAATATAAGAAATAAATGTATTATAATTAAATTGATAATAGTTATCAATTAAAAAACAATGAGGAGGGAATAGAAATGAAAGATTATTTAGAAATTGTAGATGTCATTGCGAGACAAATCATAGACTCAAGATGTTTTCCAACAGTAGAGGTTGAAGTATATTTAGAAGACGGTACAATAGGAAGAGCCGCAGTTCCATCAGGAGCATCAACAGGTATGTATGAAGCAGTAGAACTACGAGATGGAGATAAAGATAAATTCTTAGGTAAAGGTGTTTTAAATGCCATAAGAAATGTCAATGAGACAATTGCAGAGGAATTAATAGGCTGTAATGTATTTGAACAAACATATATTGATAAGATGTTAATAGAATTAGATGGAACTCCTAATAAGAGTAAATTAGGAGCAAATGCTATTTTAGGAGTATCATTAGCGGTAGCCAATGCAGCTGCTAACGCATTAGAAATGCCTTTATATAGATATATAGGAGGTGTAAATTCTAAGGTGTTACCTGTACCTATGATGAATATTTTAAACGGAGGTTCTCATGCAGATAACTCAGTAGATTTACAGGAGTTCATGATTATGCCGGCTGGAGCACCTACTTTTAGTGAAGCATTAAGAATGTGCGCTGAAGTATATCATACATTGAAAAAAATCTTAAATGATAAAGGGTATTCCACAGGGATTGGAGATGAAGGTGGATTTGCACCAAATCTAAAATCAAACGCAGAGGCACTTGATGTTATAATAGAAGCAATAAATAAAGCAGGATATAAACCAGGTGAAGAAATTTATATCGCTATTGATGCAGCTTCATCAGAATATTATAAAGATGGAAAATATGTGTTAGAGCATGAAGGAAGAACATTATCATCAGCAGAAATGGTAGATTTCTTTGAAGATTGGGTTAATAAATATCCAATTATTTCAATAGAGGATGGTATGGCAGAAGAAGATTGGGATGGATGGAAGTTAATAACTGAAAGGTTAGGAAAGAAAGTTCAATTGGTTGGTGATGATTTATTTGTTACTAATACTGAAAGACTTGAAAAGGGAATTGGACTTGGAGTAGCTAATTCGATCCTCATTAAACTAAATCAAATAGGTACATTGACAGAAACTTTAAATGCTATAGAAATGGCAAATAGAGCTGGATATACAGCAGTTGTTTCCCATAGATCTGGAGAAACAGAAGATACAACAATAGCTGATTTAGTTGTAGCCGTAAATGCAGGTCAAATTAAAACTGGAGCACCAGCAAGATCAGAAAGAGTTGCTAAGTATAATCAGCTGCTAAGAATAGAAGAAGAATTAGATGAAGTAGCTGAGTATAAAGGTAAAAAGGCCTTTTTTAACATAAAATAATACCTAGGCACTTAAAAGATAGTCAGTAGCAAAGAAATATAAATTATGTTACTGACTATTTTTATTTTACATAAAGTTGTAATAAATAAATAAATATGATATTATTAAATGTAGATGTCGTTGATCATTAGTGGAGGTGTTACCTATGCAAAATATGTTATTAGCTTTTGAAGTGTTATTAGGATTAGGTGTTATCATAACAGTATACATGCAACCTAGTAAAGCAGATGCCTTAAGTGGTTTAATACAAGGTGCTTCAAAAGATACATTCTTTTCAAAAAATAAGTCAAGAACTAAAGAAGTAATTCTTATAAGATTTACATGCGTATTTATGTTTCTTTTTGTAATTAATACAGTTGCATTAAATTTAATAAAATAGTAAATTCGAGCTACTTTGTTTTAAGTAGCTTTTTGCATTTTCATATAAAAGTTTTATTATAAAAATACGAAATAATATTGACTAATTACAAGTATGTGGAATATAATTAGAATAATAAATCACAGTAATTTAATAGGAATAATATGAATATAAAATGTTATATATGAATTTAATGCGATGAAGGGAAGAAGTAAATTAGTGGAAGTTTAAAGAGAGGAATTCTTAGTAGCTGAGAGGAATTCTAAAGGAAAACTAGTTGAATGCATTCTGGAGCACTAAGTTGAAAAGTGAAGTAGGCTTAGCAGGTGTGCCTGATACAGCACAAAGAGATGTTATGTATAAATATAATGCATAATAAATCAGAGTGGAACCGCGGGAATATTCTGCCTCTGTTTTTATAACAGAGGCATTTTTTTATAATGAAAATTATATATTAAATTTAAGATAAGTATATCTTTAACTGATAAAAACATTATATCAAGAGTATCTTAATCTTATGGGGGTGAATATATATGGCTATTAATAGTAAAGAAATTATAGAAAATAAAAAATTAGAAGAAATATTAAGGATGGTTGAAAAGATAAAGTATGGGTCAATAACATTAATAATACAAGATGGAATAATTATACAAGTTGATAAAAATGAGAAAATAAGAATGAAGTAATTAGAAAAGGTGTTAAAAGTTGTTGACAAATGAAAGTAAAAAGAATATATTATTATAAAACACAGTATACTTATAAGAATAAGTGGAAATAAAACAGATAATATTTAAGTAAATCTGACTGGAAAACCAGAGGATGTACTTCTTAGTGAAAGAAGTATGTCCTCTTTTCTTTTTTCAAATTATTAGTGTTAATAAAAGTTTAAGGAGGACAGTTCAATTATGGGAGCAATTAATTTGAAGGAATCATCAGTAACTATAAGAGAATCAAGATTAGGCTCAATTACTGGATTTAATGGTTCAGCAAAAGAACTTGTTACCTGTGCTCATGCAGGAAAATTAAAAGATTGTTCAAGGAAGTTCTCTCAATGTATGGGATGTAATGCAGGACATGCATTTTGCCAATTGTCAATGATAAGGGATGCAGTAGTTGTTAATCATGCACCAATAGGATGTGCTGGAGATTTCTTTGGTTTCAATTTTACTTATAGAGTAGAACAAATGAAGAGAAATCTTCCAGCTACCATAGGCAGATATTTCAGTACATGTATTGAAGAAAAAGATACTGTTTTTGGTGCAGCTAAGAAATTGGAAGACACAGTAAGGGAAGCATATAAAAGAGTCAAACCAAATGCTATCTTTGTTACCACGTCCTGTGCCTCAGGAATAATAGGAGAAGATGTTGATGCAATAACTGAAAATTTATCACAAGAGCTAGGAATACCTGTTATATCATGTTCGTGTGAAGGGTTCAGATCTAAAATATGGACAACAGGATTTGATGCGGCATATCATTCGATTTTGAGAAAACTGGTAAAACCGCCTAGGAAGAAAACCAATAAAGTTAATATAGCTAATTTTTGGGGAAGTCATATTTTTGATGGATTTTTAAATAGACTTGGGTATGAAGCTCAATACATTGTACCTTTTTCAACAGTGGCTGAATTAGAGTATATTTCTGAAGCAGCAGCAACAATTCATGTTTGCCCTTCCTTAAGTACTTATTTAGGTGCAGCTTTAGAGCAAGAATATGGAGTTAAAGAAATAAAAGCACCACCAGCTTACGGAATAGAGGGAACTGATATATGGATGAGGGAAATAGGCAGAGTATTAAATCGAGAAGAAGAAATCGAAAAAATAATAGAAGAAGAACATGTAAAAGTGCTACCAAGACTTGAAGAATATAGAGAAAAATTAAAAGGAAAAACAGCATATGTTACAGCAGGAGCAGCACATGGCCATGCAATAATAGCTATGCTTAGGGAACTTGGATTAGATGTTCAGGGAGCAGCTATTTTCCATCATGATCCTCTATATGATAACAAGGATAAGACTTCTGATGCTTTAGCACAGGCAGTAAATATTTATGGAGACATTAAACACTATAATGTTTGTAACAAGCAGGCATATGAACTTGTAAATATATTAAACAGGGTGAAACCTGATCTTATGATTGCAAGACATGGTGGGATGACTATGTGGGGGGCAAAACTTGGAATACCAACTTTATTAATTGGAGACGAACAATTTGGGTTTGGGTATCAAGGAGTTCTAAATTATGCATCACGTATAGTTGAAACAATAGATAACAGAGAATTTGTAACTAATCTTGCTAAGCATAGTACCATGCCATATACAAAATGGTGGCTTGATCAAGATCCATTTACGTTCTTAGGAGGTAATACTAATGTCGAAAATTATTGAACAGCCTAGGTTTTCATGTGCTTTAGGAGCTCAACAGACAGTGATAGCTATTAGACGTGGAGTTCCAATATTACATTCAGGACCAGGATGCAGCAATAAAATAAGTTCGTTGATAGGACAGGGGGAAGGGTATGCTGGAGGAAATACAATACCATGTACAAATGCAACAGAGTCAGATGTCGTGTTTGGAGGTGAAAGAAAACTTAAAGATGTTATTGAAGGTGCATTTAAAGTAATAGATGCAGATCTTTATGTTGTTCTTACAGGATGTACTTCAGATATAGTTGGAGATGATATTGGAAGTGTAACAAGTAAATATCAAGAAGAAGACAAGCCAATTGTATATGTAGAAACTGGTGGATTTAAAAGCAATAATTATGTGAGTCATAGTACAGTTGTTAATGCAATAATTGATCAATATGTAGATAAATTCAAAAAAGATGACACTGTAAAAAAGGGACTTGTGAATGTATTTGCAACAGTGCCATATCAAGATCCTTATTGGAATGGAAATTTGGAAGAAATAAAGAGGGTACTAGAGGGGATTGGACTAAAAGTAAATATACTTTTCGGAAATGAATCTAAAGGTATAGAGGAGTGGAAGACAATACCTAATGCAGAGTTTAATATAGTTGCAAGCTCATGGGTAGGCTTAGATATTGCAGAACATTTAAAAGAAAAATACAAAACACCATATGTACATTTTCCATATCTGCCAATAGGAGCGATTGCTACAACTAAATTTTTAAGGCAGGTAGGCGAATTTGGACATTTAGGTAAAGATAGCGTTGAGAGTTTTATTAAGAAAGAGGAGGAGAAGTTTTACTTTCACATAGAAAGGACAGCAGATTTTATGCTTGAATTTAGATATGGTCTTCCAAGAAAATTTTACAGCATTTTAGACGCATCATATTCATTAGGATTTTCTAAATTTTTATTGAATGAACTTGGAATACTTCCAGGAAGGCAGTTTATTGTTGATGATACTCCAGAAAAATATAAGGAAGCCATAGTAAAAGAATTTGA
The DNA here is from genome assembly GCF_000230835.1 of Clostridium sp. DL-VIII. NCBI lineage: Bacteria > Bacillati > Bacillota > Clostridia > Eubacteriales > Clostridiaceae > Clostridium > Clostridium sp. DL-VIII. The sequence continues at coordinate 5,725,896 of NZ_CM001240.1, read as the reverse complement.
GAATATTTCAGAGTTTAGGCATGCAGAAGTTGAATTCAATGTAGATGCAGGTAGTGTTCAATTGGAAATTGAAAAAGAATCAATTGAAAGTAGAGCATTGATTTTAGGAAGTGGATGGGATAGAGATCTTGCAAAAAAAATGAATGCAGATCTGCTTATAGCAAGTGTTCCAGTAACCTATAGACTAGTACTTAATTGTGGTTATGCGGGATATAATGGTGGACTTAGAGCGATTGAGGATATATATGATCGAGTACTGAACACCTATAGATAAAGAAAAAGATAGATATAAGGGTAGGAATATCTAAATTAATATCAATGTAAGAGTAGAGACAAAATTTAATGAGTGCTTGCTTTTAAGGGTGTCATGGGAAATTATAGAGGTTTTAAATAAGAGTATTTTTATAAGAATGCTCTATAGATGATAAATAAAAGTTTATAAAAAGAAAAGAGGAGAGATAAATGGGAGATTATAAATTTGACACTATTAAGGTTAGAGGTGGGTATAATCCTAAAAACCACAATGATGCGGTTTCTGTGCCAATATATGCAACTGCATCTTTTGAAGTAGGTGAAGCAGAAAGATTTGATAGGCTAGCAAGTCTTTCTGAAGAAGGATATATCTATAGCAGGCTTGGAAATCCAACTGTAAGTGTATTAGAAAGTAGAATAGCTGCCTTGGATGGAGGAGCTTCTGCTGTTGGAGTGGCTTCTGGTATGGCAGCTATTACTTACGCATTATTGGCTGTCGCAGAAGGAGGAGGCAGAATTTTAACAACACATCAGCTATATGGAGGAACAGTAGATGCATTAAAAAAATTATATCCTAAGTTCGGAATCCAAATTGACAGAATTGATAATGATAGTGATATAGAGGAGTTTAGAAGGGCTATTAAGGAAGATACAAAGGCAATTTTTATAGAAACAATTAGTAATCCCAATGCGGTTATTTCAGATATAGAGAAAATAGCTGAAGTTGCTCATGAAAATGATATTCCACTTATTGTAGACAATACCTTTGCAACACCATATTTGCTTAATCCAATTAAGTATGGAGCAGATGTTGTCATATATTCTGCAACTAAAGCTTTAAGTGGTCATGGAAATGTTATTGCTGGTGTAATAGTAGATAGCGGTAATTTTAATTGGGCAAATGGTAAGTATCCTCAATTTACTCAGCCACATTTTACTCTAAAGGATTTAGAAGGAAATGAAAGAAGCTATATCGAGGCATTTAAGGAAAGTGCATTTGCAGGAAAAATAAGATTAGATTATCTTACCTATTTTGGAGCAGTGCTTAGTCCTTTTGATGCTTATTTAATATTAATAGGCTTAGAAACCTTATCAGAAAGAGTACAAAAACAAGTTTTAAACACTGAGAAAATAGTAGAATTCTTAAAAACAGAAGAAGCAGTTAGCTGGATAAGCTATCCGACAGTTGAAGGAAGCCCTTATAAAGCTTTAGCAGATAAATATTTTCCAAAGGGTGTTGGTTCAACTTTTACATTTGGATTTAATGGAAATTCAGAAGGAATTTATAAATTAATTAATTCAGTTAAGTTATTTAGTTATCAGGCTAATGTTGGAGATGCAAGATCTTTAATTGTTAATGTTCCAAAAACAACTCATGGAGAATTAACTGAAGAACAATTAAAACTAGCTAAAATACCTCAGGAAACCATAAGGCTTTCAATAGGTATCGAAGATGCTGAGGATTTAATAGAAGATTTAAAACAGGCATTTAAGAAAGCTTTAAATCTATTTAGTTAAATAAAAGGGTATAGAAGATTTATAGAGGTTCAAATAAAAGTATTTATAAAGATTATAGAAAAGACATCTGTATGTGTTAATGCAGTGAGAAATTATTTATTTAAGGAGAGAATCGTAATGGCAGAAAAAACATTAAGACAAGTAGCTATATATGGAAAGGGTGGAATAGGAAAATCAACTACTACGCAAAATCTAACAGCAGGTCTTGCAGAACTAGGGAAAAAGATTATGGTAGTTGGCTGCGACCCTAAGGCAGATTCCACAAGATTATTATTGGGAGGATTAGCTCAAAAAACTGTTTTGGATACATTAAGAGAAGAAGGAGAAGATATAGAACTAAATGCAATAATGAAAACAGGCTTTAAAGGAATAAAATGCGTTGAATCAGGAGGACCAGAACCAGGAGTAGGCTGTGCAGGAAGAGGAATAATAACTTCTATTGGAATGCTAGAAAGATTAGGAGCTTACACAGAAGATTTAGATTATGTATTTTATGATGTACTTGGTGATGTAGTTTGCGGGGGATTTGCAATGCCAATAAGAGAAGGAAAGGCGAAAGAAATATATATAGTTGCAAGTGGTGAAATGATGGCTTTATATGCAGCCAATAATATATCAAAAGGAATTCAAAAATACGCTCTAAAGGGTGGAGTGAGGCTTGGAGGAATAATTTGTAACAGCAGAAATGTTGACAGAGAGCTTGATCTTTTAACAGCATTTGCAAAAGAGCTTGGAACACAATTAATTCATTATGTACCAAGAAATAATGTAGTACAAAGAGCTGAAATAAGGAAAAAAACCGTAATAGAATTTGACCCAGAAGAAAGCCAAGCAGATGAATATAGAGAATTAGCTAAAAAGATAGAAGAAAATGATTTGTTTGTAATTCCACAACCAATGAAGCAGGAGAGGCTTGAAGAAATTTTATTAGAATATGGATTGATGGATTAAAGCAATTAATATGTAATTGAAAGATCTTTGGAGTATAAAGCTTTAAATATCTAGATGAACTCAAGAAATATTGACATTTAAGATAGTGGGAGGCAGCCTTATGATAACTGTAAATAATGTAAGTAAAACCTTTAATACTCCTACTGGAAAAGTAGAGGTACTAAAAGATATAAGCTTTAAAATTGATTCAGGTGATATTTTTGGAATAATAGGTTTTAGCGGTGCAGGAAAATCAACTTTAATAAGATGTTTAAATGGACTGGAGAAGCCTGATTTAGGAACCATAGTTATTGGTGAAGATGAAATAACAAAATTAAATAGAAGGGAACTTAGGAATGCAAGAAAAAAGATAGGAATGATATTTCAACAATTTAATTTATTTGATTCAAGAACAGTATATGAGAATATTGCCTTTCCATTAGAGATATCTGGATATAAAAAAGAAAAAATAAAGGAAAGAGTTGAAGAAATATTAGAATTAGTTGAATTATCAGAAAAAAGGGATGCATATCCACTTCAATTAAGCGGAGGACAAAAGCAAAGAGTTGGAATTGCAAGGGCGCTAGCAAATGAGCCTGATGTTTTATTAAGTGATGAAGCAACTTCTGCTTTGGATCCACAAACTACCTTTTCGATTCTGGAACTTTTAAAGAGTATAAATGAGAGATTAAATTTAACAATAGTAATAATAACTCATGAACTTGATGTATTACGGTATGCAACAAACAATATGGTGGTTTTAGAAGAAGGGCACATTGTAGAAAGTGGTGAAACAGATAATTTATTTTTAAATCCCAAAAGTGACACTTTGAAAAAGTTTATTAATATTACAAAAGGTCTTCAGAAAAATAGAAAATTTTCAGGTGGTGAAGGAATATGAGCAGCGATTTAGGAAGTCTACTTATAACTGGTACAGCAGAAACATTATATATGGTATTTCTTTCATCTATAATAGCATTTGTACTTGGAGTGCCCATAGGAATTTTACTTGTTGTTAGTGATAAAGGTGGAATATTCCCATTAATTAAAGTGAATAAAATAACTGGATTTATTATAAATGTAATAAGATCGATGCCTGAAATGATATTAATCATTATTTTATTACCACTAGCCAAAGTTATAGTTGGAACAACTTTAGGAGCAAATGCAGCAATAGTATCTATTTCAATTGGTTCAGCACCATTTCTTGCAAGAATAATAGAAAATAGCCTGAAGGAAGTTGAATTTGGGAAAATAGAAGCAGCAGAATCTATGGGAGCAACTCCCTTCGAGATAATCAAAAAAGTATTACTTCCAGAAGCACTTCCTTCAATCGTTAGAGGAATAACTATAGCAGTAATAGGAATAATAGGCTTTACAGCTATAGCAGGAGCAATTGGTGCAGGAGGACTTGGAAGTTTAGCTATAAGATTTGGATATCAGAGGTTTCGTACAGATGTACTTATAGGAACTGTAGTCATATTAGTTGTAATTGTACAAGTTATTCAATTTGCAGGTGATTCTATTGCAAAGTTAATAAATAAGAGAAGATTTAAATTTGAGTAGTAAAAATTTGATTTATTAGATGAATATTAGGAGGAATAATAATGAATAAAAAATTGATAGCGATTTTCACAAGCACTCTTATGGTTTTAAGTATCTTTACAGGATGTGCTAATAATAGTAAGCAGGATACAAGCAAGGCAGATGATAGCTCAAGTAAAAAAAGTGAAGTAACTTTAAAGGTAGGAGCAGCAGTGACACCTCATGCTGAAATATTAGAGCATATTAAACCAAAGTTAAAGGAAGAAGGTATTAATTTAGAAATAGTAACATTAGATGATGAAGGACAATTAAATCCTGCCCTAGATGAAAAGCAAATAGATGCAAATTACTTTCAGCATGTTCCTTATTTAGAATCGGTATCTAAAGAAAAAGGCTATAATTTTGAAGTTGCAGGAAAAGTTCATATTGAACCAATAGGCTTATATTCAAATAAGATAAAATCTATAAGTGATCTAAAGGATGGAGATAAAATAGGAATACCTAATAATCCATCAAATGAATATAGGGCATTAGTGCTTCTTGAGAAAAATGGTCTTATTAAATTAAAAAGTGGTATAACAGATTATTCAGCAACACCAAGTGATATAGCAGAAAATCCTAAGAATCTTCAATTTGTAGAAGCTGATGCAGCACAGTTGCCAAGAGCTCTTGATGATTTAGCAGGAGCAGTTATAAATACTAATGTAATTTTAGATGCCAAAATTGATCCAAACACTGCTTTAATCAGAGAAAGTGGAGATTCTCCTTATGCCAATGTAATTGTAGTAAGAAAAGGTGATAAAGATAGAGATGATATAAAGGCCCTTGTGGCAGCATTGAATTCAGATGATGTGAAAAATTTCATCAAAGAAAAGTATGGTGTAGCAGTAGTACCAGCATTTTAGGAGGAGAGATAAGAAATGTCTTATAAAATAGCATTTGCAAGTAGCGATGGAAAAGTTGTAAATCAGCATTTTGGAAGAGCAAAGCAGTTTTTAGTTGTTGAGGTAGATGACAAAGATTATAAGTATGTTGAAACGAGGGTAAATGAACCAGCATGCCAAGATTTTCAACATACAGAGGAAGCGATGGAAAAATCTATCGAATTAATATCAGATTGTAAAGCAGTTTTTATTGCACAAATAGGACAAGGTGCTTTAGCTTTAGTTGAAGCAAGGGGAATAAAAGGTATAGAAGCACCTTATTTTATAGAAGACATACTAAAAAAGATATTAAATTCAAAAGTAAATATCTTAGATATATATTGACACAATTAAACTATATAAGTTCTAATTAACAATGTACATTTGACAATTAACAATTAATAATGAAATTTTTTAAAAATTTCTAAAACTAATAATTTAGTAAAATATATTTTCAATTTAGACCTTATATATATTGCAATAATAATTCTACATTTTTAAGAAATCCTGTAAGGATTTCAACTGCAATTGGTCACAGACTACCCATAAAGGGCATCAATTGTACTTTGTAAATTATTAATTGCAACATATATATATTAAAAATTTATAATAAAAAGATATGTAATATAAGGAATATTCAGAGTTTAGTGTTAAATAAAAAGGAAGTGATTTTATATGGGGAATTTTGAGCATTTAGTAAAAACTCATCCGTGCTTAGGTGGAGAAGCACACTTTAAATATGGAAGGATACATTTGCCGGTAAGTCCATCATGTAATATACAATGTAAGTTTTGCAAAAGAGGATTTAATAAATCAGAAGTGCGTCCAGGGGTAAGTTCACTCATCCTCACTCCTGAGCAAGCTGTAGAAACAGTTAGGAAGGCAATAAAATTATGCCCTGAAATAAGTGTAGTTGGGATAGCAGGGCCGGGAGATACCCTTGCAACTGATCATGCTCTTGAAACTTTTAGATTGATAAAAAAGGAATTTCCAGAGCTTATTAATTGTTTGAGCACTAATGGACTGCGCTTAGAAGAAAGAGCAGAGGAAATTGTAGACGCAGGTGTACAGACTGTAACAGTTACTGTTAATGCAATAGATGCAAGAATACAAAAAGATATATGCTCCTTTGTAATTGACGAATATGGAAATAAATTAAAAGGAGAAGAAGGAGCTAGAAAATTAATTGATGCACAGCTTAGAGGTATTAAAAAGATTAGCGAGTTAGGAGTTATAGTAAAGATAAATAGTGTTTTAATTCCAGGAATAAATGATGCACATATTAAAGAAATAGCAAGAGTAACGAAAGAATTAGGAGCATCGATACTAAATATAATTCCTTTAATTCCTCAAAATGAATTATCTCATCTTGAAGCTCCAACTTGCGAAGTTTTAAATAAATGCAGAGGTGAAGCTGGAGAATATCTTGATGTATTCAGACATTGCAAACATTGCCGTGCAGATGCTTGTGGAGTACCTGGCAAGAATCAGGATATACACAGTCAATTGTATGATAAGGAAGTTGTGGAAACTTTTTCACATGGTTAAAATTGAAATATTTTTTTATATAAAATCATAGTAAGCAAATAAGAATAATATGAATATTATATAGAAACTATATATGCATATAAGGCACGTATACGAGGAGGAAATAATATGAAAATAGAATCAATATTAGTTCATGGTGCTATTGATGGAGATGAGACAACGGGATCAGTAAATGTTCCGATTTATCAAACATCGACATATAAGCAGGAGGAACTAGGTAAAAATAAAGGTTATGAATATTCAAGAACAGGCAATCCAACCAGGGAAGCATTAGAGAAAACTATTGCTCTGCTGGAAGGCGGCACAGGGGGACTTGCTTTTAGCAGTGGAATGGCTGCGATTACAGCAGTTTTGTCTTTACTAAACAGTGGAGATAAGATAATAATTCCAAGTAACCTTTATGGAGGAACCTTTAGAGTCATTGATAAGGTATTTAAGAATTTCAATATTCAATATGAAATAGTTGATTTTTCCAGAATAAATGATGTTAAGAGAATTTTAGAAGATAATAAAGAGAATGGGAAGATAAAAGCTGTATTTATAGAAACACCTACGAATCCTCTTATGGATATTACAGATATTGAGGAAGTCAGTAAACTTGCAAGAGAATATGGTGTACTAACAATAGTAGATAATACATTTATGTCACCATATCTACAAAGACCTTTGGAATTTGGGGCTGATATAGTTGTTCATAGTGCAACCAAATATTTAGGAGGCCATAGTAATGTAGTAGCTGGATTAATAGTGGTAAATGATGAAAAGCTATGGGACAAGCTACACTTTATACAAAATTCAACTGGAGGAGTACTCGGACCTTTTGATTCATTTTTATTGCTACAGGGAATAAAAACTTTAGGGGTCAGATTAGATAGGCATAATGAAAATGCAGAAAATATAGTAGATTTTTTATCACAAAATGAATATGTCGATAAAATTTATTATCCAGGTTTAAAGGCGTCAAAAGGATATGATATTCATAAAAAACAAGCTTCAGGATTTGGTGGAGTATTATCTTTTGTTATTAATGAAAAAGTCGATTATAAAAAGTTTCTAAGTTCATTAAGACTTATAACTTTAGGAGAAAGTTTAGGAGGAGTTGAATCATTAATATGTCATCCAGCAACTATGACTCATGCAGCAATACCATATAAAATAAGACAGGAAGTTGGAATTGTTGATAATCTGGTAAGATTATCAGTTGGAATAGAGAATATTGATGATTTATTAGAAGATTTAAATAATGCATTTAAGGAGAGTAAAGTAAAATGAATTACGTAAGCGATATAAAAGAACTTATAGGAAAAACTCCTTTAATAAAGCTTACTCATATTAATGTAAAGGAAAATATAAATGTATTTGCAAAATTAGAATGCTTTAATCCAGGTGGAAGCGTAAAAGATAGAATTGGCGTAAAAATGATTAAAGGTGCTGAAGAAAAAGGAATATTAAAAAAAGGATATACAATAATTGATGCTACAGCAGGAAATACTGGGCTTGGAATAGCATTAGCTGCAATAAATAAAGGTTACAATATAGTTTTTGTAGTTCCAAGAAAGTTTTCTATAGAAAAACAAAAATTAATTAAAGCATTAGGTGCAGAGATTATTAATACTCCAGATGAAGAGGGGATGCTTGGGGCAATAAATAAAGCAGAAGAACTATTAAAAGAAATTCCAAACAGCATTAGTTTGGAGCAATTTGAAAATGAGGATAATCCTTTAGCGCATTATGAAAGTACAGGACCAGAAATATATGAAGCATTAGAAGGAAAAATAGATTATTTTGTGGCAGGAGCAGGTAGTGGAGGTACTTTCACTGGAATTACTAAATGCCTAAAGGAAAGAGATAAAAATATTAAGGGAATACTTGCAGACCCAGAAGGATCAACAATGGTTGGTGGTGAGCATAAAAGCTATAAAATAGAAGGCATAGGAAATGATTTTGTTCCCAAAACCATGGACATATCTTTAGTTGATAAAGTAATAAAAGTTAATGATGAGGAAGCATTTGGAATGGTGAGATTATTAGCTAAAAAGGAAGGTTTAATTGTTGGGTCATCATCAGGAGCTATACTTGCAGCAGCAATAAAATTATCTGAGGAAATAGATAGTGGAAATATAGTAGTAGTCTTTCCTGATAGAGGAGATAGGTATTTAAGTACAACTTTATTTGATGAATAAAAAATAAAATGAGGTTTATGAAATATACTAGTGTTTTTGATAATCATATATATGAGTATATTTAAATTATATCTGACTAGAAAACTAGAGGGTATACTTTTACAAGTGGTAGGAGTATACCTTTTTTTATTATAATGACAACTTAAAATCTTAGGCTGAGGTGAGGAGTAATATGAGTGCAATAAATGTCCCAAGATATTATGAAAATAGGAGAGGCATTATAAAAGAAGCAGGAGATTATATAAGAAGGTTAGGCAAAAATGTCTTAATTGTTGGCGGAAATAATGCTCTTACAGCTGTAGGAGGAAAATTTTATAAAAGTCTTGAAATCAATGAAATAAAGTATGAGGTGAAAATATTCACTGGATATCCAACTCAAAAATGTATTAGAGAAATATCAGCAATGGCTGTTGCAAATAAAAATGATGTAATAATAGGAGTTGGAGGTGGAAAAGTTCTAGATTTAGTAAAGGCAGTAGGAAATAAAATCAATATGGCTGTTGTCACAATACCTACTATTCCAGCTACCTGCGCTGCATGGTCAGCTCTAGCTGTAATATATAAGGAAAATGGTGAACAAGATATATATATTCATCTGGAAAATTCTCCGCAGCTTATACTAGCAGATAAAGATATTCTATCAAAGGCTCCGAAAAGATATATTAATTCAGGAGTTGCGGATACTATTGCAAAATGGTATGAAATAGCTCCAGATTTAA
>NZ_CM001240.1:5328778-5411278 GCF_000230835.1 Clostridium sp. DL-VIII | reverse complement strand
TTCGAAGAGTGCAAAGGCAGAAGGGAGCCTGACTGCGACACTTACAAGTGGAGCAGGGACGAAAGTCGGGCTTAGTGATCCGGTGGTACCTCGTGGGAGGGCCATCGCTCAACGGATAAAAGCTACCTCGGGGATAACAGGCTGATCTCCCCCAAGAGTTCACATCGACGGGGAGGTTTGGCACCTCGATGTCGGCTCGTCGCATCCTGGGGCTGAAGTAGGTCCCAAGGGTTGGGCTGTTCGCCCATTAAAGCGGCACGCGAGCTGGGTTCAGAACGTCGTGAGACAGTTCGGTCCCTATCCGTCGCGGGCGTAGGAAATTTGAGAGGAGCTGTCCTTAGTACGAGAGGACCGGGATGGACTGACCTATGGTGTACCAGTTGTTTCGCCAGAAGCATAGCTGGGTAGCTAAGTCGGGAAGGGATAAACGCTGAAAGCATCTAAGTGTGAAGCCCACCTCAAGATGAGATTTCCCATAGCATAAGCTAGTAAGACCCCTTGAAGACTACAAGGTTGATAGGTCAGAGGTGTAAGTATGGTAACATATTTAGCTGACTGATACTAATAGGTCGAGGGCTTGACCAATATAATCAAGTTGCAATACATTAAGTAACTATGTGCAATTTTGAAAGAACAAAATGTTTTTTCAAGCAAGTATGTGAATACTGAAAACCAAATGAATAGTATGAATTAAAGTTTCTTTTTAAAGGAAACACTAACTCACATTCGTTCGTTGGTGTACAGTTCATTTAGCCAAATCAAAGATTTGGAATGAACTAGCATCTCGTGATGATGGCATAGAGGTAACACTCCTTCCCATTCCGAACAGGAAAGTTAAGGTCTATAGCGCCGATGGTACTGCATGGGAGACTGTGTGGCAGAGTAGGACGTTGCGAGGTAAAATAAAAAAGTAGTTGTAGTAACTACTTTTTTTGTTTTATAACTGATTATAGTGAGCATTTCAAGTTTTCAACATGTCCAGGAACTTTTACTTTTCTATAAACTTTAGTAATTATACCGTCCTCATTTATTAAAAAAGTACTTCTTTCAACTCCAATAGATTTCTTCCCAAACATATTTTTTTCTTTTAGCACTCCGTATAAATTGCAAACTGTTTCATCTTCATCTGATAATAAAATAAAAGGTAAATCATATTTTGCTATAAATTTATCATGAGATTTAAGTGAATCTCTACTTATGCCTAAAATGACAGTATTTTTAGAATTAAATTCCTCTATTGCATCTTTGAAATCCTGAGCCTCTTGAGAGCAGCCTGGTGTATTATCTTTAGGATAAAAATATAATATTATTTTTTTTGTTAAATAGTCGCTTAATTTATGTTCTTTTTTATCAGATCCAATTAAAGTGAAATCTGGAGCTTTTAATCCTTCTTTTAAAATTGTATTTTCCATAAGATACCTCCTATATGTTCTTTATAACAATTATTATCCATTAATATTATTTGTTTGTAAAGTAAAAATAAAAAAATATGTAATCCAATTTAAACATGAAATATGATACAATCGAAAAAAATTGTATTAAAGTGATGATGTAAGAGAGGTTTTATTGATATAATATAAGTATTTCACGTATTAAATTAAAAAAATACCAATGCAAAGCTAAAATAATTGGAAAATAGTATTGACATATATTTATAAAGAATGTATACTCTATATCATAGTAAACAACTAAGAATAATAAAATTAAAAATTTTTTATCAAGAAAGACGGAGGGACTGGCCCTATGATGTCTAGCAACCTGAATTAAGTATATATTAATTTAAGGTGCTAATTCCTGCAGATGTTATATCTGGAAGATAAGAATGTAATTGAAGTTTTCTGCTGCTTTCTTATTTTAGAAAGTAGTTTTTTTATTATTATCAGTTAACTAATATTTGTGTAGTATCCTATAAATTTTAAGAGTAGTTAATGTAATACTGGATTGAAAAAGTAGGATTAAAATGCAAATCATAGTAAATATATAAAAAAATATAAAGATAAAATTATAAAAATGGGGGCAAAACTATGAGTAATCAAGAAAGAAAATTAAAATTTGAAACATTACAACTTCATGTTGGACAAGAACAACCAGATCCAGCTACAGATTCAAGAGCAGTACCAATTTATCAAACAACTTCCTATGTATTTAAAAATTCAGCACATGCAGCTGCAAGATTTGGGTTAGCAGATGCTGGAAATATATATGGAAGATTAACTAATTCTACTCAAGATGTCTTTGAAAAACGTGTTGCAGCACTAGAAGGTGGAATTGCAGGACTTGCAGTAGCATCAGGAGCAGCAGCAATAACATATGCATTCCAAAATATTACAAGTGTTGGGGATCATATAGTAGCAGCAAAAACTATATATGGAGGATCATATAACTTGTTAGCCAATACTTTTCCGACTCATGGAGTTACAACAACATTTGTAGATCCAGAAGATCTAGCAAATTTTGAAGATGCTATTCAAGATAATACGAAAGCTATATTTATAGAATCTCTTGGAAATCCCAATTCAAATATTATAGATGTTGATGCACTTGCAGAAATTGCTCATAAGCATAAAATACCATTAATAGTTGATAATACATTTGGAACACCATATTTATTTAGACCAATTGAACATGGAGCAGATGTTGTTGTTCATTCAGCAACAAAGTTTATTGGAGGACATGGTACATCATTAGGTGGTGTTATTGTAGATTCAGGAAAATTTGATTGGATAGCTTCAGGAAAGTTCCCACAATTAAGCGAGGCAGATCCAAGCTATCATGGAATTAAATTTGCAGAAGCAGTAGGAGCAGCAGCATATATAACTAGAATTCGTGCGGTTATATTAAGAGATACCGGAGCATGCATAAGTCCATTTAATGCATTTATTTTATTACAAGGATTAGAAACTCTTTCTCTAAGAGTTGAACGTCATGTGGAAAATACTTTAAAGGTAGTAGATTTCTTAAAAAATCATCCAAAGGTTGAAAGTGTAAATCATCCATCATTACCAGATAACCCTGATAATGCATTATATAAAAAGTATTTTCCTAATGGCGCAGGATCAATTTTTACATTTGAAGTTAAAGGAAGTGCTAAGGAAGCACAGGAATTCATAGATAAGTTACAAATATTCTCTTTACTTGCTAATGTAGCTGATGTTAAATCGTTAGTAATTCATCCAGCTAGTACAACTCATTCACAAATGAATGAAACTGAATTAGCTGAATCAGGAATTAAGCCAAATACAGTTCGTCTTTCAATTGGAACTGAACACATTGATGATATAATTTACGATTTATCTCAAGCTTTAGGAGAATAAATATATAATATTTAATATTTAAGTTTAAATAACTAGAAGATAATCAGTTAAAAGATTATCTTCTAGTTATTTTCATTTTGAATATAAATACTTTAATCTATAATCGCTAGGATATACTCCTACATTTGATTTGAATACACGGCTAAAGTAAAAGGCATCCTTATATCCTATTAATTCTCCAATTTTTTTTATCTCAAGTTCAGGCTGATTAATTAAAAGCTGTTTAGCTTCATTAAGGCGGATTTTAGTTATATATTTTATTAGCGTTACGCCTGTGTGCTTTTTAAATATTTTACTCAAATATTCATTTGTAAATCCAAATTTTTCAGCAATTTCATGAACAGATGTTATAGAGGAATAATTACTAAGTAAATAATTTTCTAAAAGCTGGCTTAAGTCTTCAGGTTTTAAATTGTTATGATCAACTGAAAAGGAAGATATTTCTTTATTTTCAGATTCAAGTATGAGAAGCACATTTTGAAGAGCTGTACTAAGTTCTTCAATTCTTATTGGCTTTAATAAAAAATCTTTAACACCATATTTCAATGCTGTCTGGGCATACTTAAAATCATTATATCCACTTAATATAACAGTTTTAATATGAGGATGATTTTTATATAAATATTTAATTAATTCTATTCCATCATATTGAGGCATTTTTATATCAGTTATAACTAGAGAAGGATAGAGTTCTTCTATGAGAGAAACAGCTTTTTCTCCGTTGCTAGCTTCTCCAGCTAATTGAAATGGTATAGATAAAGAGTTGATTTTTTTTATTATATTTTGCCTTATAAGTGGCTCGTCCTCAACAACTATAAATTTATATATGTGTGTACTGTTCATAAAAATCCTCCTTATTTATATGAATTGGCCCCCCAATTATAAAAACCGTTTTATTTTTTTGAGAATTATCTATTAAAAATATAGCATCTTTGTTATATAAAAGTTGTAATCGTAGATAAACATTTTTTAATCCCATACCACCAATTTTTAAAGAGCGAAATTCCTCATTTCTATTTAAATTATTAAAAGTAGATAATAGCTGTTCCTTTTTTTCATCTGTTAAACATCCTCCATTATCTTCGACGCATATTAACCATTTATTATCCTTTATAATAGATGAAATTTTTAAATTCCATGGAGGAGAAGATGTAAAACCATGTTTGAATACATTTTCAACTATTGGTTGAACAATTAATTTTGGAATTAAGATTTCTTTCGTTTGTTCATCAATATTAGAGGTATAAATGAAATCGTTTCTGTACCGCATTTTCATGCATTCAATATATTTCTCTGTATATGATATTTCTAATTTAAGAGGAACTGCGGTTTCATCATATGTTGTAATGTATCGTAGATAATCACACAAAGCATAGCAGATATTTATGATTTCCTTATTCATATTCTCCTCGGCCATAATGCTTAATGTAGTCAAGCTATTGTATAAAAAGTGCGGATTAATAAGAGATTGAGTAGCTTGAAGTTTTGCACGTGTTTCTTCCGATTTTAATAATAAAATTTCATGAGAAGAAGCTCTAAGTTTATCATACATATCTAAGAATGATTGATATAATTCGGAAATTTCAATTATATTGCTGTTTATTGGTGCTAATATAGTCTCATTTTTATTCAATACACTATTTATAGTTACTTTTTTTGTAGAGTTTGTTAATGCACTTAATGGATGAGTCAAACGACTTGAGATTAAAAAGCATAAGAATAAAGTAAATATAATAGAAAGAATTATTATAAATATAAATCCTTCTTTAAATGATTGTAAAGATTTAAATACAACACTCTTAGATTCCACAGTAACAACTGTCCAATTATATGAATCAATTTTTTGATAAGACATTAATACATCATTTTTATTATTTAAAGTAACAAAGTATCCTAGCGATGGAGCTAAATTATTTTCTTTAATAGTATTCATATAGTTTGTATTGTTATCTACAGTAGTTGAATAAGGATAAATTAATTCATTTTTATCGTTATATACGTAAAAGGATATGGAAGGATTTTTCTGTTTTAATTCAGATATTAGGTTAAATACAGTATTACAATCTTGCAAAACTTCCACTATGCCTTCAGGTTCATTGGTGCTATTAAAAAATACACGAGTCAATGATAGATAACTATGATTAGCAGTATTTTCAACTTTAGTAGGCGAATTTAATAATTTATTTGTAAGGTAAATATTTTTGCCACCATTTTTATTTAAAGTTTCTGAATACCAAGGAATATTATTTAAGTCAACATTTATTACACCTTGAAAATATCCAGAACCAATACAGGTTCCATTGAGCGTATAGAGATTAACTTGATTTGCTGATTGAAAGGGGCCAATTATAGCAGTAATGATATCATATATTGCTAAAACGTTTTCTCTAGATTTTGAAAAATTCTCGAGATCAATTTGTTTTTCATTACTATTTGAAAAACTAGTGAAATTTTTTTTTATAGCATTAGAATATACTATATTCATGGATACTGTAGACATACTATTTAATTCAGTAGATATTGAATTATGAATAGAAGTACAAATGGTCTCTGAGTTTGTCTTAGCAGTTTTGTAAATATTTTCGCTGTAGAAATAATAAAAACAAATGAAGAAGAAAAATAATAAGGTTACTACTAAGAATCCATAAACAATGAATAAATATATTCTTTGAGAAAAATATAATTTATGTTTCATTATTTCCACTCCTTTCCAAAAGTATTATATAATATTGTTCAAAAAAGTGCAAAAATGAGTTCTCTTTTATCTATGTCTTATTACTATGCTTAATGATATTATAATATCATGCTAATGTAAAGCTTATCATAAGGGATAGATTAAAAGTATTGGAGGTAAAATTTATGAATAAACGTCTAGTCAAATTGATTAGTACAGTTTCTATGACTGTATTAATAGGAAGTTCCTTTGCAGGCTGCGGGAGCAGTAATGGGGGTGATGCTAGTAAGAGCACTTCAGGTAATGGTGAAGCAATCACACTAACATTTGGTTCTCATCAATCAGGACTTCCAGACTCAGGGGTAGTACAGGATTTAGCCAAGGATTTTGAAAAAGAGACAGGAATTAAAATTGATTTTCAAATTTCACCTGATGCTCAATGGAGGGATTTATTAAAGGTAAAATTGGATTCGGGAGAAGCACCAGATATATTCTGTGCAGATGCTGATCCTTTAAACTTGGTTACAAGAGTTAATCCTGAAAAATATGTTCAGGATGTAACAGATCAAGATTGGGTAAAACGAATGGATCCTAATGTTCTTCCATCAATATCTTATAACAATAAAGTTTATGGAATTACTTTCCCAGGAAAGAAAATGTATTTTTATGTATACAATAAAGAAATATTTCAAAAGTTAGGTTTAAAAGTCCCAACTACTTATGAAGAATTTAAAAATGTATGCCAAAAGATAAAAGATTCTGGAGTTACTCCAATTTTTGAAGGAACACAAAATGGATGGCATCAAGTGCTTCCACTATTTGAGACAGGAGCTATGTATCAAGAAAAGCATCCGGATTTATATGACAAATTAAATAAAAATGAAGAGGATTTAGACTCTGTACCTGAATTATTAACTATCATTTCTGAGTTAAAGGAATGTGCTGATTTGGGTTTTTATGGAACAGATTATTTAAGTAATTCTGTTGAAAACGCAAAAGAAGCGATGGCTGATGGAAAGGCAGCTATGTTCATAGCTGAATCCGCATGGAGAAATGAAGTAAAAGCAGATTTTCCAGACTTTGATGTTAATAAACTTGGAATATTTGCAATGCCTTGGGGAGATAATCAAACAATTGGTGTGAATCCAGCTAGTAATGCATACTTTATTAATAAAAATGGTAAGCATGTAAAGGAAGCACTACAATTCTTTGAGTTTTTAGCAAGACCCGAGAACTTACAAAAGCGTCTCGATGGACAACCTGGATTATCAGAGGTATGCTGGCCAGAGATAAAATCAAAGTATTCTGAAGAAGATAAAGCTTATATTGATTCCTTAAAGAAAGGAATGGTTATGCAGGCTGGAGTTAAGTATATTGATAGTCAATGGATGGATATTGGAAAGGATTTAGAATCTATGTATACTGGGGCATCAACTCCTAAGCAAGTATTAGAGACCATTATGAATAGAAGAACAGAGCAGGCAAAACTACAAAAGGATCCTGATTGGGACAAATAAAATTAGTTATAAATTATAAGTTAATAGAGAAAAGCCACAGGCTTTTCCAAAAATAAATATTTCAGAAATCCCTTTTGGCATCTATGATTTACTGAGGATAGCTTAATCTTTAGGCGCTCAGTAGAACTTCCTATTATGGTGAAAAAATAGACAGGCATATTGACTTGTTATTTTTTTGATAATGCCTTAAGGGATTTAATCATTAAACTATAACTTGTTACTTATAACCTAGCATCAACACAAGGAGGGGTTAAAATGGACAGAAAAAAAATATATCCCTGGTATTTCACCAGTGGGGCATTAGTTATATTTTTCTTACTTTGCTTTTTGCCAGGAGTTATTGGAATACTTTATTCATTTACTGATTGGAATAACTTCACAGATAAAATTAATTTTGTAGGCTTAAAAAATTACTTGGAAGTGTTTAAAGGAAAACCAGAATATCGTATGTATATATGGAACACAGTCACTTTTACAGTAATAACAACTATTATGAAAACTGTAGTTGGTTTGGCTTTAGCTTTACTTTTAACTCAGAAGGTAATTAAATTTAAAAACTTTCATAGAATGGTTATTTTCTCACCACAGGTAATGTCATATTTAGTTGTTGGTCTTGTATTTAAGAGTATGCTGCATCCACAAACTGGCTTTTTAAATGTTTTTTTAAAGTCACTTGGATTAAATTTTTTAGCTAAAAACTGGTTAACTGATTTAAATATAGTGTTTCCAACGGTTATGTCAGTAGATACATGGAAAGGAATGGGCTATATAATGGTTGTTATCATAGCTGGCCTCTTATCTATTTCTCCAGATTATTATGAGGCAGCCAGTATAGATGGAGCGAATTTTTGGCAGAAGTTTAGACTAATAACATTGCCTTTATTAAAGCCAATAATTATAAATGTAACTATACTAAATGTTACATATGGTTTCAGAGTATTTGATATGATTTACTCTTTAACAAATGGTGGACCGGGAAATGCAACTGGTGTAATTAACACAGCTGTTTACAAGGAGTTTTCACAGGGGGACTATGCAATGGGTACAACCTTATCTAGCATTCTATTTTTTGCATTACTATTTTTAGTTTACTTTATTATAAAATCTATGGAAAATAAGGAGATTGATGTATAATGAACGTTTTAAGAAGATCTATTGGTAGTATAGCAGCAAATATAATAACAATATTTATGAGCCTAATAATTTTAATACCTATAATAGTGTTATTTCTTAATTCCTTTAAGAATAAAGGCGAATCTAATACAATGTCATTATCCTTGCCAAAGAAATGGATATTTGAAAATTATAAAACAGTAATAGAGCAAGGGAAATTAGTATCTTCATTTTTTAATAGTCTTTTGTATGCCACTTGTAGCGTTGTGATCATAGTTTTTGTTGTAGCAGCAGCAGCTTTTGTTATAGCGAGAAATAGAAGTGGAATTAATAATTTTATTTATTATTTTATTATTTCGGGAATAGCTATACCAATAAACAATGTTGCATTAATGAAAGTATTGCAGGCTTTGAATCTTGTAAATACTAGAATAGGAATTATTTTAGTCTATGCCGCAATAAATATTCCTCTTAGTTTATTTTTATCCTATGGATTTATATCAACTATTCCCCGGGAAATAGATGAAGCAGCGATAATCGATGGATGTGGACCGGTGAAATTATTTATAAAAATAATACTTCCATTATTAAAGCCAATTATATCAACGCTCTTTGTTTTAAATTTCATGGCAGTGTGGAACGACTTCATGATGCCTCTATACTATTTAAATAATTCAGGAAAGTGGCCAATGACTTTGGCTGTTTACAATTTCTTTGGAGCGTTTGAAAATTCGTGGAATTTAGTTAGTGCTGATATTATATTAACTTTACTTCCAGTTTTAATAGTATTTATACTTGGACAAAAATATATTGTTGGAGGAGTTGCAGCCGGCTCTGTTAAGGGATAATAAGAGAAAATTAATATAAAGGGCATCAATTATATATTGTAAATTTTAAATCACAACACATATATGGTAAAAAGTATATTTTAAAGTTTTATAATTGCTATCAATATAGTATATAATATAGAAAAAGAAAATCTATAAATATGTCTGGAGTGATATGAAATGGAATTGAATTGGAGTCTAAAAGAAATATACACATCGTTTGAAAGTCATGAATTTGAAGATGATTTGGTAAGAATTGATAAATTAATAGAAGATATTAATTTGTGGGCAGATACTATAGTAAAGGATAGAAAAAATCTAATAGAGAAATTAGAAGCGTATATAAATAAGTTTGAATTAATTAAAGATTTATCAAGCAAACTTGAAAGTTTTATAAATTTCAGCTTAAGTGTAAATACAAAAGATATAGATGCATTGAAATACTCAGATATTTTGGAAAAGAAATTAACTAATATAGTTGAAAGTTCAGTTAAATTAGAAAGATATATAAGTGGCATAGAAAATATTGATGAGATAATTAATCAATCTAAGCTGCTTAAAGAGCATGAATTTATTTTAAAAAATGTAATTGAGCAAAGTAAGTATCTATTAAGTGAAAAAGAAGAAGCAATAATAGCCAATATGAAAAACACAGGTTCTAATGCATGGTTGAAATTAAAGGATAATTTGATTTCAAATTTGCAGGTTGAACTTGAAGAGGATGGAGAGCTTAAAGAAGTGCCATTAACTATAGTATTAAATATGGCTTATGATAAAGATAAAGAAGTGAGAAAAAAAGCATATGAAGCAGAAATAAATTCTTACAAAAAAGTAGAAGACGGTGTAGCAGCAGCTTTGAATGCCATAAAAGGTGAGGTTTTAACAGTTTGTAATTTTAGAGGATATGAATCTCCTTTAGATAAGACGCTTAAAGACTCAAGATTAGATGAAGAAGCTTTAGAAGCAATGCTTTCAGCTATGAGGGAAAGTCTTCCTATGTTCAGAAAATATCTAAGAAGGAAAGGTGAGATATTAGGACATAAAAATGGTCTTCCATTTTATGATTTATATGCACCAGTTTGTGAAGCAGATATGAAATTTTCCTATGAGGAAGGAACAAAATTTGTAGAGAAAAACTTTAGAACCTTTAGCGATAATTTAGGTGATTTTGCAAAGAAAGCAATAAATAATAATTGGATAGATGTAAAGCCCCAGGAAGGAAAAGTTGGAGGCGCTTTCTGTGAAAATTTACATTTCATCGGTGAAAGCAGGATACTATTAAATTATGGAGATAACTTTGGAGATGTTGTAACTCTTGCTCATGAGCTTGGACATGGTTTTCATGGAGAATGTTTAAAAGGGGAAAGTACATTAAATTCAGATTATCCAATGCCTATAGCAGAAACCGCATCTACTTTTTGTGAAACAATAATAAAGAAAGCGGCAATTAAGGAAGCCACTAAAGATGAGGCTTTGGCTATTCTGGAAACTGAAATTAGTGACTGCACTCAAGTAATTGTTGATATATATTCTAGATTTTTATTTGAAAAATACTTTTTTGAAGCTAGAAAAGAAAGTTCATTAAGTGTTGAAAAGATAAAAGAATTAATGCTGCAAGCACAAAAGGAAGCATATGGAGATGGGCTCGATCCTAACTTTTTACATCCATATATGTGGACTTGGAAACCTCATTATTATGATGCAGAATATAATTATTACAATTTTCCATATGCATTTGGTTTATTGTTTGCAAAAGGATTATATGCTGAATATCTCAAAAGAGGAGAGGAGTTTACCAAAGATTATGAACAATTACTTGCTATTACAGGTAAAAATAAGTTAGCAGATGTAACAAAATTTATGGGAATAGATATTAGTGATAAAATATTTTGGGAAAATTCTTTGAAAACCATTGAAGAAGATATAAATAAATTTATTGAACTTAGTAATAAAGCACAATCAAATAAATAATCCTAATACAAAAATAGAAAAACTAATATAAATTTTACCTTCTCCAGTTAACTCATAGATTTACATTATATTACCGAAGCCTAATTAATAGCTTATAAGTTAAAATTAGGAAATAAATTATAAATTAAGTGAAATGTATGTAAAAATATGGTAATATGTATTTAATAAAGCATACGAAAGAAAACAGACAAGTGGATTGATTTGTTATTTCTTGATAATGCTTAAGTAAAATATGAAACGGAGTTGAAAATTATGGGGTTTTTCAAAAAGGATGAGATCCAAGAGAAAGAAATGCAACCAGTTATTGAAACTAAAGCAGACGTAAAGGAAAATGACATAAATGTTTTCAAGAAAAAAAATTTATCTTTATTTGATGTAGATACAATTCAATATGTAATTGAGAATTTTCCATCTATGTCTATTGAAATTCAAGGAGCACTAAATAATCTTGCAAACATATTAGAAAATACTATAGACTACATTGAGGATGAATCGAGTGAAATAATAAAGACAAAAAGAGATTTTAAACTTAGCAAAGCTTATAGAAATACTTCTATATCAATATACGAAGTTGTGCAAAATATAGGAGAATATATTAAGTGGATGCAGCAGGAATATGAAAAAAGCATCAATATAAATCATGATGTAGCTAAAGGATCAGTAAATAAAAAGAATGAAGATAAAGTTCAAGAAAAATCTATTGCAGAAAAGAATGAAAATTTAGGTAATCAGATTGTCAATGAGAAAGAAATAGAGATTTATAAAGATTTTTCATTAAAAGAACCTAAAGGATTCAAGTTGAAGGATAATGTAATTATGGTTGAAAATTGGGATGATCTACTTGTAAAGACAGCAGAAGTTTTAACTAAGAAATACAAGGATAATAGACATAGTAATATTTCAGTTAAAGAATTTCAACCAATACTTAAAAAATCAACTCAAAATTCTTTTAGAGACACTGCTATAGAGATGCTCAATGAATATAAGATAAGTCTTGATGAATTTAAGGTTATAATTAAATAATATAATCCATTATTTAACTTTAGCTGTAAATTAGATTTGCAGTTAAAGTTAAATTTTTCTTACAACTTAATAAATAATTGATATAAATTTAAGAGAAGAAATAAAATTGCATTTAAGATATTGACAATAGTTATTATAGAAAGTAAAATATAAATAAATTTTATTAAATTAAATTTTTATAAATATAATTATGCTATATGCATAGTAATATCATAAATGTTTATAATAATTAATAATTAATTTTAATTATAAAGATAATGGAGGAAGAGAGTATGAAATTAGTAGATAGTGCTGAATTTAGAAGTCAAATAGAAAGTGGTGTTACACTTGTAGATTTTTCTGCAACTTGGTGTGGACCTTGTAAAATGTTAGCACCAGTGCTTGAAGGTTTATCAGGTGAGATGGAAGATAAGGTTAATTTTATAAAAGTTGACGTAGATCAAAGTCCAGACTTAGCAAGCGAATTTCAAATATCAAGTGTACCAACTATGATTGTTTTTAAAAACAATGAGAAGGTAGATCAACTTATAGGATTTTTACCAAAGGAAAAAATTAAAGAAGTAATTGAAAATAATTTATAAAATATTTTTTTGATTATGCCTTAAGAAACATAGTATATATAAAAATATACTATGTTTTAATTTAAGCTATATATATTGGATAAAATTAAATTTTTAGAAATTTAGAATTGGATAGTTTATTGGTAAAAAGAAATGAGTCAAAAGTTGAAACTAATAGAATTATAATACCCTTTAATGTTGGAGGAAGAAATATGAGTGATAGGTATGATATTGCAATAGTAGGAAGTGGTCCAGCAGGCTTGTCGGCTGCATTAAATGCAAAGATAAGAAAGAAAAAATTTATTATTTTTGGAAATAAGGAGCTTACCAGCAAGCTTGCAAAAGCTCATGAGATAAATAATTATTTAGGTTTTTATAAAAAGAGTGGAAAAGAACTTCAAGAGGAATTTTGTAATCATATAAAAGAAATGGATATAAGTATAACAGAAGAAAAAATTAATAATATATATGCAATGGGCGATTATTTTGCTTTAATGGTAAATGAAAAAATGTATGAGGCAACATCAGTGATAATAGCCACAGGAGTGGAATATGGAAAACTATTTGATGGAGAAGAAAGGTTACTTGGAAAAGGTGTAGGATATTGTGCAACTTGTGATGCACCTTTATACAAAGATAAAGTAGTTACAATAGTATCATATAATAAACATGAAGAGGAAGAGGCTAATTTCATCGCATCAATTGCATCGAAAGTTTATTATATTCCTATGTATAAGGAAGAAGTTGAAGTTGATTCATCTATTGAAATTATAAGAGATGTTCCGGTCAGTATTTTAGGAGAAGAGAAATTGAATAAGCTTAAGCTTAAAAATTCAGAAATTGATACTGATGGTATTTTTATATTAAGGGATAGCATTTCTCCAGGACAATTAGTACCAGGGCTTAAAATAACGGATAATCATATTGAAGTGGATAGATTGATGGCAACTAGTATAAAAGGATGTTTTGCAGCAGGAGATGTTGTTGGAAAGCCATATCAATATATTAAATCAGCAGGTGAAGGCAATATAGCAGCATTATCAGCAGTAAGTTATGTAGATTCAATTAGCAAGAAGTGATTTATGTAAGGCACAATAAAATTTAATTTGCATAAACAATGCAATGATTATAGGAGAAAGATTATGGAAGAATGTAAATATGAGAGTATTAAATTAGATAATCAGGTTTGTTTTTCATTATATGCAGCATCAAGGGAAATAATAAAATTATATAAACCTGTTTTGGATAAATTCAATCTCACATACACTCAATATATTGCAATGCTTGTCTTATGGGAAGATGAAAAAAGTACTGTAAAAGATATAGGGAAAAGACTACATTTAGATTCGGGAACACTAACTCCATTACTTAAGAAGATTGAAGGTATGGGATTAGTAACAAGATATAGAGATGTAAATGATGATAGAGTTGTAATAGTTGAGCTAACCGAAAAGGGAAGAAGTTTAAAAGATGAAGTAACTGAAGTGCCAAATGAAATAGCCTGCAAGGTAAAAATGCCAATAGAAAAACTTATGGTTTTGAAAAAACATTTGGATGAATTATTAATGAATTTAGAACGCTAAATAGATATAATTAATGATAAAAACTCTGAGAATATAGAAGATCTCAGAGTTTTTATTATAAAAAATATAACATTGTTTTAAATCATCTTATAATGATATAATTAGGTACACAGAATTTAGGCATATTCTTCATGTGCCTTATGTAAATAATTCGGGAGGAATGCATATGGAAGAGATCATTGATAAGTTAAAAGGAAATGAATTTTTTAAAGATCTTACTGTTGATGAAATAAGAAAGCTGATTTCCAGTATTCCATATTCTTTAAAGGCATATAAAAAAGGAGAAATTATTGCAAATGAAGAAGATGAATGCACTAGCTTAGGTTTTGTTTTAGATGGTACAGTAGAAATTCAGAGAATATATCTTAGTGGGAAGCAAATTATATTAAAGAGATTAAGCAATGGAGATGTATTTGGAGAAGCATTAGTTTTTTCAAAAAAATCTAATTATCCATCAACAGTTATGGCTTTTTCTGAATGTAATATATTATATATAAATAGATCAGATATATTAAAGTTATGCACAATGGATGAAAGAGTTCTTGGAAATTTTATGTCTGCATTGAGTAATAAAATATTCATGCTAAATTCAAAAATAAAAAGTATTGCATTTAAAAGTATTAAACATAAAGTGATTAATTATATTTTAGAACAGGCAAAATTGCAAAGAAGCAAAACGGTTAAACTTAAAGAAAGTAAAGAGGAAATTGCAGCATCAATGGGGATACCTAGGCCATCTTTATCAAGAGAGCTTATGAATCTTAGGGATTTAAATTATATAGAGTTTGATAGAAATATAATTACTATCTTAAATATTGAAGAGTTAGAAGAAGAATTATTTGATTAGGCATATAAAAATAAATTATAGACTCAACATGCACGAATATTAATTTATTATTTATTTGGTTGTGCCTTAGTTTAGGAGTATTATGAAAAGTATTACGAAATCACAGTTGAAGGAATTAGAAATTTTTAACAATGTATCAGAATCTTCATTAGATGAACTCGAGGAATTTGGAGAAATTAAAAAGTGCAAGGTAGGAAGTCATCTATTTAGGGACAAAGAAAATATTAACACTCTATATGTTGTAATAAGTGGAAATGTATCATTATATAAATTAAATGAAAATGGGCAAAAACGCGTGATTTTTATATTGGGAAAAGGCAAAGTGGTCAATGAATCAATGATGGATTTACCTTCATCAGTTAACTGCGAAATATTTGAAGAAGCACAAGTCTTAAGCTATGATAAAAATATATTTTTAAGTATTATGGAAAAAGATTTTAATCTCACAAAAAATGTTATGTATTCCTTAGATATGAAGGTTAGAAGATTATATCGACAGTTAAAAAATTCAACAGGAGTTTTGAAAATGGAAAAAAAGCTTTCTGCAAAGCTTTGGAAATTGAGCAAGGATTACGGAATAAAATGTGATACTGGTGTAATAATTAATATGAATATAAGTGTCACATATTTAGCCGATCTTCTAGGGTCAAAAAGAGAAACAATATCTAGATCCCTTAAAATACTTTCAAATGAAAAGTTAATAGAATACGATAATAAAAAAATAAAAGTTATAAATCAAGAAAAATTATCTAGATTTTTTAAAGCACCGTGATGAAAATCACGGTGCTTTAAATTTTAATAAATTATAATTAAGTTAAAAATATGTGTGCTTATGAAAGGGGAAATTATAGTATGTTTTGTGAAGAATTTAACAGTGTTATTATGGCAGCAAAGGCAAAAGTTAATTTATTAAAGAAAAATTCTCTAGGATATTTCTTGAGTTCTATACTTGCAGGACTTTATGTAGGTATGGGGATCATGCTTATATTCACTATTGGAGGGTTATTAAGTGCCAGTAATTCACCTGCAACAAAAATAGTAATGGGAGTATCATTTGGTATCGCACTTAGCTTAGTTATTATGGCTGGTTCGGAACTTTTCACAGGAAATAATTTTATAATGACAGCAGCTTCTTTAAGTAAAGAAGTAAAGTGGAGCGACACATTAAAAGTATGGATAGTTTGTTTTATAGGTAATTTATTAGGATCTATTATTGCAGGATATATGTTTTATGCAACGGGGCTTTCAGCAGGAGCAGTTGGAGAATTTATTGCAAAGACTTCGGCTACAAAAATGAGTATTCCGTTTTTACCATTATTGATGCGCGGAATATTTTGTAATATTTTAGTTTGTTTAGCTACCTGGTGTAGTTTTAAATTAAAAAGTGAATCTGGAAAGCTTATTATGATATTTTGGTGCTTGTTTGCATTTATAACTGCAGGCTTTGAGCATAGTGTGGCAAATATGACTCTTTTAACAATTGGGTTGCTTAATCCGGGAGCTGCTAATGTTAGCGTAATGGGTTATGCATATAACATTGGAGTAGTAACACTTGGGAATATAATTGGTGGGGCAGTATTTTTAGCATTACCTTATTATATAATTTCAAGAAAAAAGTAAAGGAGTAAGCTTATGGGATATAAATTAAGTAAAAACAATGTAAATGATATTTTTGAACAATTATCAGAAGAATATGTAATATATGCACCTAAGTCATTTGCAGGAGAAGGTACTTATTCTGATACTGATAGAGTGCGTTATGGAGAAATAAAAGTAGTAGATGATATAGTATTTGATAAGAAGGCGGAATATTCATACAAAGAAGTATTGCTTCCTATTTCACAGACACTATTTTTCTTTACAGAAGATTCTATAAAAGAAGCAGATGCACCTAAAAAAGGAGCAATTATATTTTTAAGAAGCTGTGATTTGCATGCAGTTAAACGTATGGATGATATTTACTTAAGAAATGGACAAGAAGATCATTATTATAAAAGAATAAGAGAAAATGCAAAATTCATATTAATGGGATGTGAAAATTCCTTTGAAAACTGCTTTTGTGTAAGCATGGAAACTAATAAGACAGATGAGTACAATGCATATTTAAAAGTAGAAAATGATTTTGTTTTTGTAGATATAAAGGATGAAGAATTAGAAAAAATATTTATTGATAATGAAAAAGTAGAGGTTAAGCCTGATTTTGTTACAAGTAATAATGTAAGCGTTTCTATACCAGAAAACCTTTCTTTAGATGTTATGAAATCAGAAATGTGGAAAGAGTACAGCAGTCGTTGTATTGCTTGTGGAAGATGTAATTTTGTATGTCCTACCTGTACTTGCTTTACAATGCAGGATGTTTTTTATACTGATAATGGAAAAGCGGGCGAAAGACGTAGAGTGTGGGCATCTTGTCATGTAGACGGATTTACAAATATGGCAGGAGGCCATAGTTTTAGATTAGATAAAGGACAACGTATGCGTTTTAAAGTGTTGCATAAAGTTTATGATTATAAGAAGAAATGGGGATATCACATGTGCGTTGGATGTGGAAGATGTGATGATATATGTCCAGAATATATATCCTTCTCTAATTGTGTAAACAAATTAAATGATGGTATGAAAGAGGTGTCACAAAATGAGTAAAAATGAATATATTCCTTTTTTATCAGAAATTAAAGAAGTAATTAAACATACAGAAATAGAGTATACTTTCCGTATGGAATTTCATGGAGATGTAAAACCTGGGCAATTCTTTGAAGTTTCACTCCCAAAGTTTGGTGAAGCACCTATTTCAGTAAGCGGTATAGGTGATGGAACTGTAGATTTAACAATAAGAAGGGTTGGTAAAGTAACTAATGAAATTTTTAATAATTATATTGGAGACAAATTATTTTTAAGAGGACCTTATGGAAATGGATTTGATCTTGAAAATTATAAAGGAAAAGAATTAATAGTAGTTGCGGGAGGTACGGGACTTTCTCCAGTAAGAGGTGTTGTAGATTATTTTGCAAAAAATTCAAGTAGTGCAGAAGGCTTTACTTTAATTGCTGGCTTTAAATCACCAAGTGACGTTTTATTTAAAGATGATATTAAAGTGTGGAAAGATAACATTAATCTTATTTTAACTGTGGATAATGCAGAAGAAAATTATGATGGAAATGTAGGTATGGTTACGAAATATATTCAAGGGCTTCCGATTAAGGATATTAATAATGCAGTAGTTATAGTAGTAGGACCTCCTATTATGATGAAATTCACTGTAGCAGAATTTTTAAAACGAGGAATACAAGAAAACAATGTCTGGATTTCTCAAGAAAGAAAAATGTGTTGCGGAATTGGTAAATGTGGACATTGTAAAATAGATGACACTTATATTTGTTTAGATGGACCTGTTTTTAATTATTCAAAGGGTAAATCCTTAATAGATTAGGAGGAATGCAGCTGTGGATTTAAATACTAAAAAAATCAAAAAAAATGCTTTCAGAGTTACAAAGGTAAGAGGAGTAACTGCTTCTAGAGTTAGGGTTCCAGGTGGACATTTAGATGCAGAACTACTAGGAAAAATACAAGAAATTTCAGAAAAATATGGTAATGGTACAGTTCATATAACTACTCGTCAAGGTTTTGAAATTCCAGGAATAAGATTTGAAGATATGGATAGGGTTAATAAATTATTACAGCCTATTATTGAAAAATTATATATAAATCAGGAGGTTCCAGGAAAAGGATATACAGCAGCTGGGACTAGAAATGTATCGGCATGTATTGGAAACAATGTTTGTCCATTTGCTAACTATAATACAACAAACTTTGCTAAGAAAATTGAAAAGGCAATTTTTCCAAATGACTTACACTTTAAAATTGCATTAACAGGCTGTCCTAACGATTGTATTAAAGCTAGAACTCATGATTTTGGCATAATTGGAATGACAGAGCCACAATATAATATTGATAGATGTGTAAGCTGCATGGCATGCGTGAAAGCCTGCAAGAAAAAATCAGTAGGAGCACTTGAAGCTGTTAATTATAAAATTGTAAGAAATAAAGAAAAATGTATTGGCTGTGGTGAATGTGTAAATGCATGTCCAACAGGCGCATGGACAAGAAGTAAAGAAAAATATTATAAATTAGTTCTTATGGGAAGATCGGGAAAGAAGAATCCACGTCTTGCTGAAGATTTCTTAATTTGGACTGACGAACAAAGCATAATTAAAATAATATTAAATACCTATAAATTTGTTGAAGAATATATAGATAAAGATGCTCCGGGTGGAAAAGAACATATAGGATATATTATTGATAGAGTTGG
The DNA here is from genome assembly GCF_000230835.1 of Clostridium sp. DL-VIII. Taxonomy (NCBI): domain Bacteria; kingdom Bacillati; phylum Bacillota; class Clostridia; order Eubacteriales; family Clostridiaceae; genus Clostridium; species Clostridium sp. DL-VIII. Next base: position 5,391,540 of record NZ_CM001240.1, on the reverse strand, counting down.
CTTCGAAGAATATAAGAAGTGGGCTTTAGAGGGGATAGAATTCCCAGAAAAAACTATCATTAAAGACCGCATTTACTGGAGTGGGATACATTTCTGCTAAGGTTAAAAATATTACGAAATGCTCAAAGTGAAGCTATAAACAAGCGAAAGAGAATACATATATGCAGCAGCTTATTTTTCAATGCCTGCTCCGCATATATGTATTCTATTTCTTTGTTTTGATACCATTTTAAGTATTTCACAAATACCTATCTGAAAATTTATATGCATATTGTATTAAAGATTGTAAATATTTTTTTAAAAAGGATTCTTACAGTTAGCAATACAATTTAAATCTGCGTAAAAAATATGATATATATGAAATGACCTAGAAAACGCAAGCTTTCTGGGCTATTTTTATGGTGTTATAAAAATAAATAGCAAAAGGTTATTACTTGTAACAAATGAAACAGATTGTTTTTTCATTTACCTGTAAAATAAGATCATAAGGTAATTCAAGAAAAGATATCCAAAAGAAAATATAAATAAAAATTTATTTGATAAAATTTAAATTACGGAGGAGATATTAAGATGGATAATAAAATGTTTTGTTTTCAATGTCAAGAGGCAGCAGGATGTACAGGCTGTACTGTAAGAGGAGTATGTGGTAAGACTCCAGATCTAGCAAAAATGCAGGACTTATTAATATATACAACTAGAGGCTTATCAGAAGTAGCAACTAGAGCTAGAGAACAAGGAGTTACTGTATCTGGAGAAATTAATACTACAGTTACAATGAACCTTTTCACAACTATAACTAATGCTAACTTTGATAAAGAAGTATTTTATGGAAGAGTAAAAGAAACTTTAAGATTAAAGGATGAATTATTAGCAAAATTAAATAATAAAGAAAATTTAAGTGCGGCTGCTTTATATACTGCTGAAATTAGAGAAGATATGGAAGCAAAAGCAGAAACAGTTGGAGTATTAGCAACTGAAAATGAAGATATTAGAAGCTTAAGAGAACTTATTACTTATGGATTAAAAGGTTTATCTGCATATATGAAACATGCCAATGCTTTAGGATATGAAGATGAAAATATATGTGCATTCATGCAAAAAGCTCTATCATTAACTGCAGATAATAAGGTAACAATAGATGAATATATAGCATTAACTTTAGAAACAGGAAAAGTTGGTGTTGATGGAATGGCTTTATTAGATAAAGCTAATACAGAAAGTTATGGTAATCCAGAAATAACAAAAGTTAATATAGGAGTAGGTAAGAATCCGGGAATATTAATTTCAGGACATGACTTAAAAGATTTAGAACAATTATTAATTCAAACAGAAGGAACAGGAGTAGACGTTTATACTCATTCTGAAATGTTACCAGCTCACTATTATCCACAATTAAAGAAATATTCACACTTAGTAGGTAACTACGGAAATGCTTGGTGGAAACAACCAGAAGAATTTGAAAGTTTTAATGGACCAATACTTATGACAACTAACTGTATAGTTCCTCCAAAGGATAGCTATAAAGGAAGACTATATACTACTGGTGCATCAGGATATGAAGGATGTACTCATATTGCAGCTGATGAAAATGGAAAGAAAGATTTCTCAGTTATTATAGAACAAGCTAAGAAATGTGCAGCTCCAACTCAAATTGAAGAAGGAGAAATCGTTGGTGGATTTGCTCATAATCAAGTATTGGCATTAGCTGATAAAGTAGTTGATGCTGTTAAGTCAGGAGCAATAAAGAAGTTCTTTGTAATGGCTGGCTGCGATGGTAGACAAAAGTCTAGATCATACTACACAGACTTTGCTGCAGCACTTCCAAAAGATACAGTTATATTAACTGCAGGTTGTGCAAAATATAAATATAACAAGTTAGATTTAGGAGATATAGGCGGAATTCCTAGAGTTTTAGATGCAGGACAATGTAATGACTCATATTCATTAGCAGTAATCGCATTAAAGCTTAAAGAAGTATTTGGTCTTGAAGATATAAATGAATTACCAATAGCATTTAATATTGCATGGTACGAACAAAAAGCAGTAATAGTTTTATTATCCCTATTACACTTAGGAGTGAAGAACATTCACTTAGGGCCAACACTTCCAGCGTTCCTTTCAGCAAATGTAGCTAAAGTTTTAGTTGAAAACTTCGGTATTGGCGGAATTACAAATGTTGAAGATGATATGGAAATGTTTTTAAAATAAAAATTGAATAGTATTTACTACAGTATTGAATTGATATAGATTCAAAAGATATTAGTAAAAGCTGTATAAGTATTTAGAATAACGTCGAATCCTTAAACATCATTATTAAATGAAGTTTAAGGTTCGATGTTAATTTTTAATATACTTAATTATAAAAAAGTGGTAAATAGTTAACTTGATAACTATTTACCACTTTCTCCATAACTGAAATATTATTTACAAGAGCTACATGATATTTTCTTCATCGTCTCTTTTTATATCATTTTCATAATAATTTAAATCAACTTCATCTAAAGGAATGACCTTAGTTTTATATTTTACCTTATACCAAACATATAGGATAATGAATAGTGGAATTCCAATATAAGAAGCAATCAATCCCTGCCAGTCAACTCCATCAGGTTTTATACATGAATAACCTTGTCCAAGGATGATTATTATACACATTAATAGTGCTAATATAGGTCCAAATGGATATAAACTTGCTTTATATTTTAAGCTTCCTAAGTCTTTTCCTTGATAAACAAATGCTTTTCTAAATCTATAGTGACATACAGCTATTCCAACCCAAGCTATAAATCCGGCAAGACCTGATGCAGCAACTATCCATACATAAACTGTACTTTCTGCATAAATACCAGTTAAAAAGCAAAGAGAAGCTACTAGTGTAGTTAAAATTAATGCATTTATAGGTACACCACGTTTATTAGTTTTAGCAAATAATTTAGGTGCCATACCCTCTTTAGCCATTGAATAAAGCATTCTGCTTGATGCATACATTCCTGAATTACCAGCGGATAATACAGAAGTTAATATAATTGCATTCATTAACGAAGCAGCTCCAGCTACACCAGCTTTTTCAAATACCATTGTGAATGGACTTGTATTTACACTCGCTTCAGTAAATGGAATAATAGCACCAAGTATTATTATTGTTCCTAGATAAAATATTAGAATTCTCCAGAATATAGACTTTATAGCTTTTGGTATTGTTTTTTCAGGGTTCTCACTTTCACCTGCAGCAATTCCTATAAGCTCAGTTCCTTGAAATGAGAAACCTGCAATTAAAAATATAGCAAAAATAGATTTTATGCCATCATGAAATGGGCCATCAGCTACAAAATAGTTGTGAAAACCGATATTATCGCCACCCATTATACCAACAATCATCAAAATTCCAATTATTAAAAATATAATGACAGTAACTACTTTAATACCAGCAAACCAATATTCAGATTCACCATATGCTTTTGATGAAAGAACATTTAAGCCCACAATTATAACTAAAAATATCACGCTCCAAATTAGCCCGTTAACATTAGGAAACCAGTACTTCATGATTAAAGAACCAGCAACCATTTCAGCAGCTACGGTAATAGCCCAGTTATACCAATAGTTCCAACCAAGTGCAAAGCCTAAGGCAGGATCTATAAATTTAGTGGCATAAGTACTGAATGAACCTGATATTGGCATATGAGTTGCCATTTCACCTAAACTTGTTATTAAGAAATATACCATAAGACCTATTATTGCATATGCTAATAATGCACCTCCAGGACCAGCTTGATTTAAGGTATCTCCCATAGCAAGAAATATTCCAGTTCCTATGGAACCACCTAAAGCAATCATGTTTAAATGCCTTGCACTTAGACCTCTTTTAAGTTCGTTGTTTTTTTCATCCATTTTATGTCTACTCTCCTTATGATATTAATATACATAAGCAAGTAACTAAGATAATAAATAAGGATTAAAGATTTAAGCAATAAAAAAATGCCATGAAAGCATATTCATGGCATAAATACGAAAATCATATATCAACAATATAATAAATCACGTACATTTACATTGAAAATAGCTCTCCACAAATCACTTGTGACAGTTTTATGCATATTCTACATAAAACCAGCAAATAGTATTAAAGCAATTTACTATTTACTTCGGCGAAAGTTCCTTTCGTATTATTTCATTATGCTTGTGTCCATAATACTACTCATAAATTTCGCGCCTCTATCTTAGTTATCTACCTATTAATTTACAGTAATTATCTAATAAAATTAAAAATAAGTCAACATTTTTAATATTTCATGAAAAAAATTAAATAATAGATATTTAAAATAAAGCGGCAATATTTGAAAAGTTAACAACATATAGCTTAACAAAATGATAAAAAGTTTACAAATAACTATGAAAAGTATTTAATTGACAATAATAAGGGGCGAGGTTATAATTCAGTATAGAAATGTTTATCATAAGATGACAATGGGGTCAGCTTTACAAAGGAGAAGTTGACTCTTTTTTTGAAAATTTAATTTGAGGGGGAATATTTCTATGAAAAAATTAAAAAACATAATTGCAGTGGCTTTATGTTTAGCAACTATTACTGTATTAGGCGCTTGCGGTTCTAAAAGCGGGAGCGATGAAAAGATATTACGTGTAGGAACAGAAGGAGCATCTGCGCCGTTTAACTGGACTCAAACTGATAATTCAAATAATGCAGTACAAATCAATGGTACAAATGAATATGCAAATGGATATGATTTAATGATTGCACAAAAAATTGCAGATAAAATCGGTTATAAATTAGAAGTACATAAAATGGACTTTGATGGCTTAATTCCGGGTGTAAGTTCTGGCAAAATTGATGTTGCAATTGCGCAAATGAGTATTACAAAAGAACGTATGCAGAGTGTAGACTTTTCAGATCCATATTATAAAGCTAATATTGTAGCACTTACAAAGAAAGGAACTCCTTATGAAAATGCTAAAAGTGTTTCGGATTTAAAGGGAGCTACTTGTACATCTCAGCTAAGTACAGTTTGGTATGATATGCTAAAGCAAATTCCAGATGCTAAAATTCAACCTGCTATGGATACTGTACCTTCACTAATAGTAGCACTTGCATCAGGTAAAATTGATGTTGTTACAATGGACAAGCCTACAGCAATGGCAGCAGTTCATTCAAATCCAGATTTGGTTATGATAAATCCTGAAGGCGACAACGGATTTAAAGCTTCGGATGAAGATGTAAATATTGGTATTGCTATTAAAAAGGGAAATAAAGAATTAACTGATAAAATTAATAAGGCGATTTCAGAAATTTCAGAAGAAGATCGTAACAAAATGATGGAAGAGGCTATTAAAGATCAACCATTATCAAAATAATAATAAAAATCATACAAGGAGGTTTTTCGAACTAGCCTCCTTTTATAATGTCGTAGTGAGAAAATATTTTTTTGTGAGGTGGAAAATAATATGACATCAAGTTCACCAGAAGGATTTTTCCAATGGGTCTGGTATCTCTTACAACAGTATGGAAGCTTATTTGTTCAAGGAACATTATATACTCTTCTAATTGCAATAGTTGGTACAATAGCAGGATGTATTATTGGATTTTTTGTAGGAATTGTAAGGACTATTGAAGTAAACCCGGAGGATAGTGTAGTAAAAAAAGTTCTTTTAAAATGCATACAATTGGTATTATCTGCTTATGTTGAATTTTTTAGAGGTACGCCAATGATAGTACAGGCTATGGTTATATTCTATGGTGCAATGGAGGTATTTAATATTGATTTGTCTCCATTATCAGCCGGATTAATAGTTGTTTCAATTAATACAGGTGCGTATATGGCGGAAACCGTTCGTGGTGGAATTGATTCAATTGATGAAGGACAAACGGAAGGTGCAAAAGCAATTGGAATGACTCATTTTCAAACTATGTTATATATAGTATTACCACAGACTTTGCGAAATATTATGCCTCAAATAGGTAATAATCTAATTATTAATATTAAAGATACATCGGTATTAAATGTAATATCTGTAACAGAATTGTTTTTTGTAGGAAAATCAGCAGCGGGTGCATATTACAAGTATTTTGAAGTGTTTTTCATAATATGTGTAATTTACTTTGTTGTAAATCTTGCAGTTTCTAGAATATTACGTTTTGTAGAGAAGAAGATGGATGGACCAGATAGTTACAAGTTAATAACAAGTGATTATATGTCAGGAGAGATTACTGAGAATAGTTCAGTTATGAAATTAAAGGGAGGGAAACAATAATGGAAGCAGCAGGGAATATAAGTAGTAATTTTCCTATATTAGAAATCAATCATTTAGGAAAAAGCTTTGGAAAAAATGAAGTATTAAAAGATATTGATTTTAAAATAAACCAAAGAGATGTTGTTTGTATTATTGGTGCATCAGGCTCAGGAAAGTCAACACTTCTTAGATGTATAAACATGCTTGAAACTGCAACTTCAGGGGAAATATTACATGATAAAGAAAATATATTAAGTAAACGTAAAGAAATAACAAAGTATAGAGCAAAGGTCGGAATGGTATTTCAGCAGTTTAACTTATTTAGCAATATGACAGTACTTGAAAATTGTATGATTGGAGTTACTAAAGTTTTAAAAAAAGATAAGGAATATGCAAAGGATATTTCTATGAAATATTTAAAAAAAGTAGGGATGGCTCCATATATTAATGCAAAGCCGCATCAGCTTTCAGGCGGACAAAAGCAGCGTGTAGCTATTGCCCGTGCTTTAGCTATGGAACCAGAAGTATTGTTATTTGATGAACCAACAAGTGCTTTGGATCCTGAAATGGTAGGAGAAGTTTTATCAGTTATGCGTGAATTGGCTAAAGAAGGAATGACAATGATTATAGTTACTCATGAAATGGCTTTTGCAAGAGATGTATCTACTAGAACAGTATTTATGGAAAAAGGAGTTATTGTTGAGGATGATACTCCAGAAGTGATATTTAATAATCCTAAAAATAAACGTACACGTGAATTTTTAAGTAGATTTATGGAAAGATAAATTTAATTGAGTTGTAAAAATATATTTTTAGCATGATACAAAATAGTAAGGTTAATATGTGAAAATAATCTTACTATTTTGTATTATGTTATTTTTTATTTTAAAGTAATAACTTTAATAAAAGATATATGGGCTAAAGGATTAAATTAGTATTATTCTAAATTTAATTTATTCTTCAATATATAATTGGTTATTATAAAGTAAACCAAGAAGAAAATCAAATTAAAGATTATCACTAATATTATAATTAAATGAATATGCCAAATGAATTCAATATTAAGGTTTCTTAAATTTGATAATGAAAATGCTATTCCTATAGTAGATGAAATTGCAGCTGCAATTAAGTTCAAAACAACAAATGCACCAAAAGAATAAAGTATTTTATGCTTACTAAATAAATGTCCAATTGATATAGAAGCATATATCATGCAAACAAATTTTGCAAGCTGCATCAAAGTAGCAATAATTATTTCTAGTATTATTATATAGGTTTGAATTCCAAATTCCCCATAAGCTTCTGAAAGAACTCTAAAAAAATCACTGAAAATCCTTCCAAATGTTCCAGGGTCAAAAGTCATAATAATAATTGAAAGTATAGCTATAATTCCACTTATTATATTCCAAAATGTTGCAATTGAAAGTTTGCTTGCAATATTTGCAGTAGTGCTCACAGGAAGAGTATTCATTAAATATCCCTGATCGCCAAGTAAATTTCTATAAAACCTTTGGACTATTACGAAGAAAGTAACTATGAAAACAGCGGCCATTGTACATCCATATGCAAAGGCACTAAGTATGAATGGAATTGAACTGAAGCCTCCAAGACCTAAATTTTCTAGCTTAGCAGATAAGCCAGTTTCTAAAAAAATTTTATTTATAATAGCAAATGCTAATAGAACTACATATAGTGGGACAAGGGTTCTGCCTGTTGCTTTTATTTCATATTTCATTAGTTTACCTAACATTTAAATACCTCCCTAAATAGAGCATCGACACTCTTTCCTTCTTTTTCTCTAATTTCATCAACACTTTTGGTTAAAGCTATATTTCCATATGAAATAAATATCACATCATCTAATATTCTTTCAATATCTGAAATAAGATGAGTAGAGATAATAATAGTGGCATTTTCATTATAATTAGTGATTATAGTGTTTAAAATGTAATCCCTGGCAGCAGGATCAACTCCAGCTATAGGTTCATCTAATAAATATAAATCAGCTTCTCTGCTCATAACTAGAATAAGTTGAACTTTTTCCTTTGTTCCTTTAGACATAGTTTTTAGTTTATCATTAGGATTAATATTTAATTTCTCGAGCATGCTGTAAGCTTTTTTGGGGTTGAAATTTTCATAAAAGTCTTGAAAGAATTCTATAATATCAGAAACTTTCATCCAATCATTTAGATAAGTTCTTTCAGGTAAATATGAAACTATTTTTTTTGTTTCTACCCCAGGTTTAAATCCATTTATTAATATTTCTCCACTTGATGGAGTTAATAATCCATTTGCAAGTTTTATAAGAGTGCTTTTACCGCTACCATTTGGACCTAAAAGACCAATAATTTTTCCTCGTCCAATTGTTAGATTTATGCCTTTTAAAGCATCTGCATTAGCAAAAGTTTTAACTAAGTTTTTGCATTCTAAAATAGGGTTATTATCCATGCTGTCATTTGTAAGAGTAGACTCTGTAATAGTTTCAGTAAGATCATACAATACTTTATTGTTAGCATTATCCATTATTTCATCTCCTTTGATATGACTTTAATGAGTTCTATAGTTTCATTTTTTGTATATCCGATTTTCTCCATATTATAAAGAAAGTTTTGAATCTGGTCTTTTGCTAAACCGTTCTTTATATCTTTAATCATATTAATATCCTCCGTAATAAATCTGCCGCTTGTTCGCTGGCTAAATACTAGGCCTGTTCTTTCTAATTCTGTAAGCGCTTTTTGCATTGTGTTTGGATTAACCGATGCCTCGCTTGCAATATCTCTAACTGATGGTAATTTTTCACCAGCTTTATATATGCCTGAAACAATTCTAAGTTGTATTTGTTCCATCAGTTGTATATAAATTGGTTTGTCATCATTAAAATTCCATGACATATTCTCACTCCTTTGTAAACTTGATCGATGTATTATTGTATTAAGTTGATAATACAATAATACAATTATAAATATATCGTGTCAATAGATAAGATTTTATTTTTTAAAATGGTAGGAAAGCAATGTATAAAATGGAAGTTAAATATTTTACAAAAATTTATATAGTCTTATTAAGGCAATATCGTAAGTAAACGATAATTAACTTGTAATTATAAATCGAAAAGTAAATATGAGTGATATATTTAGAGAGGATGAATTTTATGGTAAAATTATTAGAAAATAATGAACTGGACATGGAAGCACTTGAGATAAAAGATATAATTGATATTAATTTATTACAAAAGTTTCAGGATGATTTTGCTTTTGCAATGAATTGTGCAAGCGTAACTGTTGATAAGAAAGGTAATCCGGTAACAAATCCAAGCAGCTATACGAGATTTTGTGATAAATTTGTTCATTCAACAAAAAAAGGAGATGATAGATGTGCAGCTTCACATAAGAGAATGGGAGAAGAGGCAACGAGAACAGGAAAACCTTTTGTAGGAGCATGTCATGCGGGACTTGTAGATTTTGCGGCTCCAATTATTATAGAGGGTAAATTAATTGGAACAGTGTTAGGTGGACAAATGTTAACACAGTCTCCTAGTAATGCAGAATTTATTCAAATTGCAAAAGAAATAGATGTAAATCCAGACTCAATGGTAGAGTCAGTTCATGAAGTTAATGTAGTTGATATGAGGCACATAGAAGCAGCAGCTAATGTATTATCTTTAGTGGCAAATTCATTAGCTAAAAATGGGCATAATCAAATTCAATTAGATTTGGTATCAAAAAGATTAGCAAATAATTTTATGCAGATATCTGCTACAGTAGAGGAACTTTCAGCATCAGCAACTAGTATTTCATCTCAACAAGAAGAACTTAATAGCGAAATTACTCAAGTAGGTGAAATAGCTAAACAAATTAATAATATACTTGATGCAATAAATAATATAGCTGCTCAAACAAAGATGCTAGGACTTAATGCATCTATTGAGGCTGCACGTGCGGGAGAAGTAGGAAAAGGATTTTCTGTTGTTGCAAAAGAAATAAAAAATTTAGCAGAAAATTCAAAAGAAACAGCAAAGAATATTGCTGATCTAACAACTAAAATACAAGATTCAGTTGAAGGCACTGTGAAGAACTCTAAGATAACACTAGAAACAAGTAAAGAGCAATCAAAGGCCATGGAAGTGGTAAGTGAAAATATTCAGGATTCTGTACATATTGTAGATCAGTTAGTAGAATTGATGGAAAGTTTAAAATAAATATGCATATATAATGATATTTTATTATAAATCTCAAACTTATGTAGTTTGGGATTTATTTTTTATGAAAGAAAAAGAGCCGTGCACTTTAGCGTGGCAGCCCGTTTTTATATAACAAAGCCTATCATTTGGCCGTTTCTTATATGTAGCTTTTATGCAAATCTTCTATAGGATGAAGGAGACTGCCCCATGTATTTTTTGAAAATTCGGCAGAAATAGCTCATATCTTCAAACCCAACAGACAATGCAATATCTGTTATACTGCTTTTATTTTGTTTTAGCAGCATGGCCGCTTTTTCTATACGAAATAGATTTACATAGTCAGTAAAACTTTTTCCGGTCATTTGCCTAAAACAGGTACAGAAATATCCTTTTGACATTTCCGCAAGTTTAGCCACATATGACAGTTTGATTTCACTTTCATAATTATTTTCAATATATTCCAAAACGCGCTGAAAACCAACACGAGATTTTCCTAGCTGTTCTGCATTCCTTTTTGAAAGAGATCTTGCAACCTCACTTTCAAACAATTCAGAAATAAGGAGGTATAGTAAGGAAAGTAATTTAAGCTCATAACCGTTTGCTTTTTCTTCGCATTTGGTAATTATAAGCCTTAATGTCTCTTTAATATTTTTACTTTCGATTCTGTTATGAAATAAAATCATATTTTGCCTGATCGGCAAGATATATTTCTCGTTGCAATCTGTAATAGTACGTAAATCTAACATATTCAAATCGATTTTTATTATAAAAAATTCTACTGATTCAGACAACCGTTCGTTATCATGATTTTCATTGTTATTAATAAAAATAACGTCCTCAGAAGTAACAGAATAGTGATTACGCCCACAGTAGATTACAGCTCGGCCTTTTTTAAAATAAAAAAACTGAAGCTGATTATTGTGCAGATGCTTCTCAAATAACTGTTCATTCTTTTTATAATGGCGTTTGACAACAGAAATAGGGAAGGGGGTACCATCTGGGAATTTTAGCAAATCGTCATTCATATTATTTTCCTCCGATATTATGAATATTGTACAACTCTGTGAACATAGTCCAAGCAAGGCATAAAGCAATAATATATACTGAATTAGACAAACAAAGTTTACACCTTCAATTATAGAGGTTGTTTAGAGTATTTTCAATTATATTACTATTTTTGAATATGTGAATATAGTCCAAATAAGAATTTTTAATAAAAGCAAATTATCCCACAAAAAATTGATCGTAAAGAAAAACAAAAGGAGGAAATATAATGAATCAAATTAATAAACGTCCTAGGATTGGATATAGTCAAGTAATATTTGTATTATGTCTGACAACTTTAATGTCTTCTATTGATACCAGCATCGTCAACATAGGGCTTCGAACAATTGAAGAAGCGTTGAATGCAAATTTTTCAAGTGTACAATGGGTTATCCTCAGCTATATGCTTGCAGTAACGTCTCTTATCGTTGGCATTGGACGTATTGGAGATATCTTTGGTAAAAAGAAACTTTTTATATTTGGAATAGCACTATTCACTGTTGCTTCACTTTTATGCGGTATATCAGCTTCTATTTATGAATTGATTGTATTTCGTGCATTTCAAGGAATAGGAGCGGCAACGTTAATTGCACTGTCTTTCGCCATTGTGGGAGACCTCGTACCGAAAGAAAAGATTGCAAGTGGTATGGCAGCCCTTACAGCAACAATGCCGATGGGGTTTGCCCTTGGTCCTTCAATAGGCGGTTTATTAATAAGCGCCTTTGGCTGGCAATCTATTTTCTTTTTGAATATACCATTAGGTGCAATCGCTTTTATCATGGTGTTGAGATTTCCATCCATCCCGATTTCTGAAAAAGCACAGAAATTTGATATTTGGGGTATGCTTATTTTGGCTGCAACCCTTATGGCTTATGTTTTAAGTGTTACTTTGGCCGAAAATTTGGGAATAAGGGGGATTGTTATTGGTTTGATAGCTGCTGCAATAGTAGGTCTTGTAGTATTCATTATTGTGGAAAAGAAAATGAAAGCTCCTCTTATAAATTTAAAAATGTTTAAAGACGCTATTTTCAGCGGGAGTTTGGTTATCAGCGTGATACTTTATACAACTACCAACGGATTTAATACTATCTTCCCCTTCTTTTTGGAACAGGCAAAAGATTTATCTGCATCAACTGCGGGGCTATTGATGATGGCTGGCCCTTTGGGATGTGCTGCTTTTACTCCTGTTGCAAGCTTCATGGCAAAACGGTTTGGGAACGCGAAGACTATGATTCTAGGAATTCTGATTTTAGGAATTGGCATATTTATCATGTCTACATTCGGAGTATTAACGAGCACCATTATTATAGCGATCATCGTGTTTTTATGGAATGGTGGCCTAGCATTTTTTCAGGCGCCGAATAATGCTTTTATTATGTCGTTAGCAAAACCGGAACAACGGGGGGTAATATCAGGACTTCTCAATCTTGCACGTACAATTGGACAGACTACTGGGATAGCAGTACTCGGCGCTCTTTTCTATTTATTTACACGCACAAAATCCATTGTAACTGCGAGTCCTAAGGACATAGTGGTTGGAATTCATAGTACATTTTTAGTTACGGTATTGATTATGATCTGTGCTTTTCTGCTTGGTATGATAGTTTATAAGCCATGGAAGAAGGAGAAAACTCTATTAAATGATGAAAGATAAGTTGAATTTTTGATGCATCAGAGTTGCTATCAAATTTTGAAAATAAGCTTGATTACCAGTAGAATTTATATTATTTATTGGTCAGAAAGGATTTGGATTTTATGTTACATAAAAAGACTTCAAACACCCCATCATATAGAAAGTCTCTTACTATCTACATGGTAGTTCGGCTTTCCATCATGTTCACAACCCAGATGGTGAGTGTTGCTGTGGGATGGCAGATTTATGCTATTACTAAATCGGCCTTTTATCTTGGACTTGTCGGTCTCGTGCAGTTTGTACCAATGGTGCTTCTGACACTCATAGTTGGAATGATAGCTGATCGTTTCAACCGTAAGACAATTATTTGTTTAAGCGAAGCGGCGCAGACTGTTATTTTTGTTTTCATGGCGCTAGGCAATTTTATCTCAAGTGAGACAATCCTTATTGCGGTTTTCTTACTTGGTATTTTTAACGCATTTCAAGGTCCAGCACTACAATCTTTGCTGCCTAATATTGTCCCAAATGATGATTTTACGCGTGCCGCTGCCGGATCAACATCAGCAAGCCAAGTGGCCATGGTTGCAGGACCGGCAATTGGTGGGATTCTCTATGCTTTTGGTCCAAAGATTGTCTATCTGATTGCAGGTTTTTACTCATTGCTTTCTGCGATTCTAGTTTTGTTTATTTATGTGATGAATGAACAAATAAAGTCACGTGAACCCGTTACGTTAAGATTAGTTCTATCTGGTATTAGTTTTATCAAGAGCAAACCAGTTGTGATGGGTGCAATACTACTCGATCTCTTTGCAGTACTGTTCGGTGGAGCAACAGCATTGTTGCCTATCTATGCGGAGAATATACTTAATGTTGGTTCTATTGGCCTTGGAGTGCTTCGATCCGCTCCAGCAATCGGAGCTGCAATTATATCTTTTATTTTATCGCGTCGGCCACTTCAGCATAACGTGGGGCATATATTGTTTGCTGCTGTCTTATGTTTTAGCATTACTACAATTATCTTTGCTGTTTCTAAATCATTTCAGCTTTCATTTTTGATCCTCATATTGCTCGGCTGTTCTGACGGAATTAGTGTTGTAATACGTGCGACACTCGTCCAGATTGAAACACCAAATGCTATGTTAGGTCGTGTCAACTCTGTAAGGCAACTCTTTACGGGGACCTCAAATCAGCTTGGAGAGTTTGAATCAGGTATTACCGCAAACTGGTTTGGTGCGATGCCTTCAGTACTTATTGGAGGTATTGGTACTCTCCTTATAATACTCTTATGGTTCCGTCTGTTTCCGTCTCTCTACCATGTTGATCAATTTGATAACAGTAGGCACTAAGAAAGAGATCACATGGACTAATATAAATTTTTTATATCTGATATCTTAATTAGTGTAGAGTAATTTATAATTTGTTCAATGTGCACTAAAACATTGTTGAAAGAAATCATAGAATAGATGTGTATTTTTTGATACTATTAGTTTGACGAAGATGTCTTTAATATTTATAAAGACATCTTTTGTACTTATGTAGGGTTAAAATGAATATAGAATAACGCTTAATAATATGGGAGGAATTGAACATGAAATTTAATTACAACTTACCGGTGAATTTATTATTCGGAAGAGGAAGAAGCAATGAAATAGGAAAAGAAGTGGCTAAATACGGTAAAAAAGCTCTTATTGTAACAGGAAAAAGCAGTACTAAAAAGAGTGGATTACTTGATAAAGTGATAAATTTATTAAATGACGCAAAAATACAATATGAAATTTTTGACAAGGTAGAGCAAAATCCTCTCACAACAACAGTATATGAAGGAGTAAAGATTATAAAAGAAACTGGCTGTGATGTTATTTTGGGACTTGGTGGTGGAAGTATTATGGATGCTGCTAAAAGTATAGCATTTTCAGCCCAAAATCCTGGAGATATATCAGAATATATATTTGGTATAAAACGAGGAAACGAAGCACTTCCTATAGTTTTAGTTCCAACAACATGCGGAACAGGGAGCGAAGGAAATAGTTTTTCAGTTTTAACAAATCCTGAAACTAAAGATAAAAAGTCGCTTAGAACAAATGCAATAATTGCAAAAGCATCAATTATTGATCCAGAACTAATGACAACAATGCCAAAGAGCATTCTTGCATCTGTTGGATTTGATGCGTTAGCACATAATATGGAAGCTTATCTATCAAAAATGGGACAGCCATTGACAGATATGAAAGCATTTTATGGTATAAAGTTATTAGCTGACAACTTAATTAAAGTATATAATGATCCATCCGATTTAGAGGCATGGGAAAAAGTAACATTAGCTAGTACTTTAGGTGGAATGGTAATTGGAGTAGCAGGTGTAGCAGCACCGCATGGACTTGAACATCCAGCAAGTGGACTCTATGATATTGTTCATGGAAAAGGTCTTGCAGCACTTACACCTATAATTGTTGAAAAATCATGGGAAAGTGATATTCAGAAATATGCTGATATCTCAAAATTACTTGGAGGAACAGATGCAAAAGATTGTGCTGATGCTATAAGAAGTTTCCTTGAAAAAATTGATTTAAAAATAACATTAGGAAAACTTGGAGTAAAAGAAAAGGATGTTGAGTGGATGGCAGAGAACTGTATGAAAGTATCAAAACCAAGTATAACAAATCATCCAAAAGAATTCACATTAAATGAGATTAAAGATATCTATTATATGTCATTATAAGCATCTTATACTTTGTGCAGAGTGCACTAAAATATTGTTATTATAGATAATAGAAATATAGATTTTAATGTGATAATATACATACAAGCAAAAAGTTTTTATAAGATTAAATAAAGTTTGTATTAGAGAAAAATTTTAATTTTAGGAAATCAATGATGAGAATGAAGGTCGTGAGATAAAATAAGAATCAAGGTGTTATTTGTCTATGTATATTTTATTTAGATTTTAAATAAAGAAGGAATCTTTATTTATAAATAAGAGGAAAAAGACTAATTTGAAAACATGCTTAATTATTATTTATTGAATGTACCCGGATGAAACTTAAGATTAAATATTATGCACACTGCACAAAAAAAATGTTACTTATGGGCATAGATATTATTATAATATAATGATAATATTATTTTAATTTAAAACAGAACAATTTATATTAAATGCAAAGGCGCACTGAAACAAAGACAGTGCGCCTTTTTCATTACAGCGGAATTGGAGTTGAGATTATGTACAAAGTTTGTGAACTATCAAAAAAATATGGAGAATTAGAAGTATTAAAAAACATAAGCGTAGATATAAAAGAAGGCGAAGTAGTATGCATAATAGGACCATCAGGCTCTGGGAAAAGTACATTTTTAAGATGTTTGAATTTATTTGAAATTCCAACAGGCGGGAAAATGTATTATGAAGGAAAAGATATTATGGACAAGTCTATGGATTGCAGATCTCTTAGAGAGGAAGTAGGAATGGTATTTCAAAAGTTTAATCTTTTTCCACTGCATACTGTTGTAGAAAATGTTATGCTTGCACCAGTGCTTACAAAAAAGAAAAATAGAAAAGAAGCAGAAGAAATAGCATTGGAGCTTCTTAAAAAGGTTGGGCTAAAGGATAAAGCAGATGTGTATCCTAAAACCTTATCAGGAGGACAACAACAACGGGTCGCTATAGCAAGAGCATTAGCAATGGAGCCAAAGATGCTTCTATTTGATGAACCTACATCAGCTTTGGATCCAGAACTAGTTGGTGATGTATTAGATGTTATGAAACAACTAGCAAAGGATGGAATGACCATGATAGTTGTAACACATGAAATGGGTTTTGCAAGAGACGTATCAGATAGAGTGATTTTCATGGATAAGGGATATGTAGTTGAAGAAGGAAAACCAAAAGATATTTTTACAAATCCTAAAAATGAGAGAACTAAGGAATTTTTATCTAGAGTATTAAATTAACAGAAATGTTTTAGTTAAGAAAAATAGTGAAAGTAAGCATAAGCTTTAAATATTAAAAACAATTAAGAAAAGGGGAAATTTTTATGAAAAAACTATGGAGTAAATTAGTAATATTAACGTTAATTGTAGTAAGTTGTGTTGGATTAATGGCTGGCTGTGGTTCTAGCGGAAACGGTGGTACATCAGCAGGCAGTAATTCAAAAGATACCTTGGCGGCAGCAAAAGAGAAAGGTGTATTAACAGTTGCTTCATCAAATGATGCACCATTTGCTTTTATTGATTCTAAGACAAATGAATTTACAGGTATTGACGCAGAAGTTATTAAAGAAGTGGCTAAAAGGCTTGGTATTAATAAAGTTGAAATGAAACAAATACCATTTGAAAACTTATTAGTGGAATTAAATAATAATTCAGTAGATATGGTAACTGATGGAATGTATGTAAAAGACGAACGTAAGAAACAAGCTTTATTTACAAATATATGGTATAAAGAAGGAGAAGCAGTTATTATTCCTAAAGATTCAAAAATAACAAGCAAAGATGATTTAAAAGATGCAGTAATAGGTGGGCAAAAAGGAACAGCTTTTTTAGAAACAGCTCAAAAATGGCAAAAAGATGGTATAGTGAAAGACGTTAAAATATTTGGTAGTCAGTCTGAGCTAATGTTAGCTGTAAATACTGGAAAAATAGATGCCTGCATTACTGATGGTGCAGTTGCAGGATACACATTATCACAAGATAGTAGTTTGAATTTAAAGATCTTATCACCATATAAGGCAGAAGCAGCTGGGATGATAGCAGCAGCAGTTAGACAAAAAGATACTGCTTTAGCAGATGCGGTTAATGAACAAATTGACGCAATGAAGAAGGATGGAACTATACTAAAGATTCTTGAGAAATATGGAATGAATGAAGATAACTTTGTATCAATTGAAGATGGTAAAACTTCAGATAAGTAATAATATGAGCTAAAAAAGAATCCACATGGAATGGATTCTTTTTTAGAAAAGGAGGCAGCATATATGGACATTTTATCTAAATTAGATTTTAACACTGCATTTAAATATTTAGTACCTTCTTTAGTAGATGGTCTTTGGATTGTAGTTCAAGCTACAATATTTGGATTTTTCTTGGCAATAATTATAGGATTGTTTATTGCAATTGGGCGAGTTAGTAAAATAAAGGCATTAAGAGGAATTTTAGTAGTATTTTTAGAGTTTATTAGAGGAACTCCATTATTAGTTCAATTAGTGTACATGTATTACGTAGTACCATTATTATTATCTATGGTTATACAAATTTGGAGTCCAGGATATCAACTTAAAATAAGTTCATTAGCAGCAGGAACTATTGGTCTTGGAATTAATTATGGTTGCTATATATCAGAAGTTATCCGTTCATCAATAGTATCAATAGATGGTGGACAAACTGAGGCTGCATTGGCACTTGGGCTTACAAATAATCAAGCTTTATTTAAAATAGTAATACCTCAAGCTCTACGCAATTCAATACCTGTATTTGGAAATTATTTAGTGATGATGTTAAAGGATACATCACTACTTGCATATGTGTCAGTCAGCGAGCTTTTATTGCGTACTCAAAGTTATGCTTCACAATCCTTTTTAACTATTGAATCATATACAATTTTGGCAGGATTTTATTTAGTATTAAGTTTGCCGCTTTCTCAATTAGTAAAATTGGTAGAAAAGAAAATGCTTAAGTTTAACTAAACGAGTTTAAATTTTATGAGCAATTAAGCATTGATTGATAAATTATTTTCGTTTCTGTAATTGATTGGAAAAATTATAATCGAAAATCTAATTTAAAGAATATTACCCTGTTCAATTAACGTTAATTGTATATTTAAATAAGAGAGTTAGATCAGATAATTGTAGTCAAAGCTTTATTTAAGATAATTGACTATAGATATCTGATCTAGTTATATTTGACTATATTATGAATAATATAAATTTTATATAATTAGCTCTTTTTTTATGGATAAATATATGATAAAAATATAATAAGCGTAAGCAATTATTTTAATGAGGCATATGAAATAAAGTAACAAGTCCCAATATGCAGACAGATTGACTTGTTATTTTTTGATAATGCCTAAGTAGAGGGTAAAGGTGAATTCTATGTCAATTTCGGTAAAAGATATACTCAAATTAGATTCTTTAAAAAAAATAGGTCTTGTTGCTGGAGAAGCGGGGCTAGAAAAAGGTATAGAGTGGATATATGTAGCAGAATGTTTTGAAGATCCATTGGAAGGGATTAAGTGGCTTCAGGGGGGAGAAATTATATTTATAACTGGAGTTGGAATTAAGGATAATATTGAGCTATTATTAGATCTAATTAAAGGTATAAACGAGAAAAATGGATCAGGACTTATAGTAAACATAGGTCCATATATAAAAAAAATACCTGAAAAAGCAATAGAACTTGCAGATGAACTTCAAATTCCACTATTTACGCTTCCATGGGAAGTAAAACTAGTTGAGGTTTCTAGAGAGATTAGTAATGCTATAGTTCTATCTCGTATAGAAGAAAATTCACTAACTCATTTTCTGAGTAATATTTTATTTGGGGATGGAGAGATAGAAGGGGATGCAATACAGAAAGCTGCTTATTTTGGTTATAATTTAGCAGGAGAATGCTGCATATGTGTTATAGACATTGATGGATTTGAAAGATATTTAAAGCTGAAAAAATTGGAAGATGAAGTGAGTATTTCTAGAATTAAAATTACATTTAGGAAAATAGTACAAGATATATTAGAGAAGCATGCATTAAAGGTACCTATAATTGATAAGGATGATGCAGTAATTTTCTTTATTAGATCAGAAGAAAATTATATAAATAGATTAAATAGGGCATTAGTAGAAATACAAGAAGTGATAAAAAAGCGTATGGACGGTCTCTCTGTAAGTGTAGGTATTGGAAATCATTATAAGGATTTAAAAATGATGAAACAATCATTAAGCGAAGCAGAATTAGCCATTGATAGTGCAAAATGTCAAGGGCTAGATGATACAATTACTAGGTATAAGGATATAGGAATATATGGATTGCTCTTTAGCATAAAAAATAGAACCGTTCTAGAAAATTATTTTGCAGAAGTTTTAGGAGAAATAAGCAGCAGTGATAATAAAGATAATAATTTAATTGAAATACTGGAAACATATTTAAATGAAAATTGTAATATTACAGCTACAGCAGAAAAGTTGTTTTTACATAGAAATACTCTTAAGTATAAAATAAAAAAAATAGAAGAATTACTGAATTGTGATTTGCATAATTTTAATGACTGTATAAAAGTAAAAATTGCATTATATGTTAATACTGTATTGAAAAAATGATGTTTTAGATATTATGGACAAAATTTATATGTCTTTTGGACATATAAAATATTAAAAGAATTTTATATAATGTGTAGAAATAAGAAATATTGAATGGGCAATGTTAGTCTATCACTTGTAGTGATAGACTTTTGTTTTTATAAATTCAATTAATAAAAGTTTAAGATAGGTAAAAGCAAGGATTATATTTAAATGAAAAGCTGTTTTTTAAGTACAAGCATTAGCTCTTCTATTATAAATTATTAACTTAGTAAAGGGATGATTATATGGCAATTTTAGTGAAAGATATTTTAAAATTAGAGACTCTTAAAAAAATGAAGCTTGTGGGTGGGAGTTCGGGTTTAGAAAAATCTATAGAATGGGTATATGTATCGGAGTGTCTTGAGGATCCTTTAGAGGGAATTAAGTGGCTGCAAGGAGGAGAAATAGTTATTATAACTGGAGTAGGAATAAAAAGTGATGGCAGTGTTTTAACTAAGCTTATTGAGGGAATAAGCGAAAGAGGTGGAGCAGCGCTCGTTGTGAATGTAGGGAGGTACATAAAGGATATTCCAAAGGAAGCTATTGAGAAAGCAGACAAGTTAGAGCTGCCATTATTTACATTGCCATGGGAAGTAAGATTAGTTGAAGTCTCAAAGGAAATAAGCAATACAATCATATTAGCACGAATTGAAGAAAAGTTCATGAATGATTTCTTAAATAATGTATTATTTGGCCAGATGGATTTAAGTGCAAATATAAAAGAAAAAGCAAATTATTTTGGGTATAATTTGCAGGGAAAGTGTTGTATATGTATCATAAAAGTTAATGATTTTAAAGAGAATGAGAAGGTAAGAAATATAGAAGATGAAATAAGTATATCAAAAGTCAGGCTGACATTTAGAAAATTAGTACAAGATATATTAGCAAAATACTCATTAAAAGTTCCTATTATTGATAATGATGATGAAATCATATTTTTGAATAGAGCAGAAGAAAATTCTATGAATAGGCTTAACAAAGCATTAGTTGAAATACAAGAGATGATTAAAAGTCATATGAATGGAATTTCTATAAATATTGGTATTGGAAATGGTTATGATGAAATGAATTTAATGAAAGATTCTTTTAACGAGGCTAAAATAGTTATTGATAGCTTGAAGTGTGAGGGACTTACGCAAGTAATTAGAAAATATAGTGAAATAGGAGTATATAGCTTGATATTTGGTATTGAGAACAAAAAAATATTGGAGAATTATTGCAGACAGGTAATTGGACCAATTATGGAAAGATCAAATAAAAATAAAGATACTAGTTCTATCGAAATATTGGATATGTATTTAAATGAAAATTGTAATGTTAGTATAGCAGCAGAAAAATTGTATTTACATAGAAATACGCTTACATATAGAATAAAAAAAATAGAACAGTTGCTTAACTGTAATCTGCATAATTTTGAAGAATGTCTTAAAATAAAAATGGCTTTATATATAAGTAAAACTTTGTAGTTTTATTCTTAGAGCTAAGCTATAGCAGGTTTTAGTCAAAATAGACAAAAATATTATATTGCATGGACATAGAAAATGGGCAGAGAGAGTATTATTATATAGTCAAGCTAACAAATAGAAAAATAGTCCGGTAGACAAAGGGGTCTTTCATGAATATATGCATGAAGGCTCTATTTTTATAAGGTTAGATAAGTAAATAATAAATTTGGTACATATAGAAGAAAAAATAAATCAATTGAATGTTGAGTTATTTATTTTGAAATATGTAAGACATAGGGGGATTTAAAATGATAGAAGAATCAAATGTAAAATTAATAACTTCAATACCAGGACCTAAATCTAAGGAAATATTTGAGGAAAGAAAAAAATATGTAGCAGATGGAGTTTCTGTATCAACTGAAATTGCTATAGCAGAAGCAAAGGGAGCGTTACTTAAAGATGTTGATGGAAATGTATTTTTAGATTTTGCAGGAGCAATTGGTGTTCAAAATGTTGGACATTGTGATGATGAAATAGTTAAAGCAATTAAGGAGCAAGCAGAAAAATATATTCATCCAGGATATAATGTAGTAACATATGAGTCTTATGGAGCTTTAGCTAAAAAGTTAACTGAGATAACAGTAGGGGGTTTTGAAAAAAAGGTTATGTTTGCAAACAGTGGAGCAGAAGCTGTAGAAAATGCAATAAAAATAGCTAGAACTTATACTAAGAAAACTGGCGTACTTTCAGCTACAGGTTCTTTTCATGGACGTACAAATATGACAATGTCAATAACAAGTAAATATAAACCATATAAAAATGGTTTTGGACCATTTGCACCAGAAACTTATAAATTTGATTATCCATATTCATATAGAGCACCGCTTGGAGTTTCAGCTGAAGATTATGCAGATGAATGCCTTAATAAATTAAAAACAGCTCTTAAAACTACACTTTCTCCAGATATGATAGCATGTTTAATAATTGAGCCATTACAAGGAGAGGGCGGATTTATAGTACCATCTGCAAGGTATATGCAGGAATTACAAAAGATTTGTAATGAAAATAAAATAGTGCTTATAGTTGATGAGATACAAGCAGGATTTGCAAGAACAGGTAAGATGTTTGCCCATGAACACTATGGTATTGAACCAGATATTATAACTATGTCAAAATCATTAGCAGCAGGAGTTCCATTAAGTGCTGTAGTTGCTAAAAAGGAGATAATGGATTCAGCATGTGTTGGAGGAATAGGTGGAACATACTGCGGAAGCCCACTTGGGTGCGTTGCGGCATTAAAAGTAATTGAAAAAATAGAAAAAGAAGATTTATGTGGAAAGTCACAAAAGCTTGGAGAATATATTACTGAAAGATTAAATCAAATGAGAGAAAAGTATGATGTTATAGGTGAAGTTAGAGGACTTGGTTCCATGATAGGTGTGGAATTTGTAAAAGATAGAACAACAAAAGAACCAGCAGCAGATATAGTTAAAGCTGTTATTAAAAAATGTTATGAAAAAGGAGTTATTCTCTTAAATGCAGGAATACTTGGTAATGTAATACGTTTCTTGCCCCCATTAGTAATAACAGATGAGCAAGTTAAATATGGAATGGATATATTAGAAGAATCGATTAAAGAGTGCGTTTAAGCATATATAAGAAAACAAATGTATTGATGGACTTATTTAATGTGCAATATATGATTTTTAGAATTCATATTTCATATATTGTACATTAATTTATAATTATTTGATTTATATATTTATATTGAAAAAAATACCGATATTGTAAAGAAATTTACATAAACTTAATAGACTTATATTTTATTATATGATAACATTGATAATATAGTAAAATTTAAGTATTTTAAGCAAAGGCGCACCTAAAATGAATCTGGGTGTTTTTTTGTTTTATGATAAATAATACATACAAATAAATTCATATTGATGCATTAAATATATAATAAAACAAAGAGGGTGAAGAAATTATGAAAAGTATAAAAGCGCAATTAATTTCTATTTTTAGTATAGTATGTATAACTTCTTTACTTATTGCAATGTGTATAAGCTGTTTTATTTCATCTAAAATGATATATAAAGAGACAGAATATAAATATTCCAATCAGATAGAAGCTTATTCGGCAAAAATCGATGGATATCTTAAAGTTCATGGAAATACAATAGATACCATAGATAATTACTTGCAAACAATGCCTGATTTTGATAATGAAAAAATTCTTTCTTATTTAACAAATGAATTTAAGAATAATAAATCAACAACAGATATCTATGTAGGATTAATGGATAAGACGTTTTTAGATGGATCGAGCTGGGTACCAGATGCAGATTTTGATTGTACTAAGAGAAGTTGGTTTACAGGAGCTATTAATAAAAATGATTTATGTTATGGTGATCCTTATTATGATCTTACAACAAATACAATGGCTGTTGCAGTTTCGAAGCCAATTGTCAGAGAAAATAAGGTTGTAGGTGTAGTTTCAATGGATATAGATTTAAAGGTTTTAGCAGAAACCATTAATGAATCTAGAAATAATGGTGGTATATATGGTTTTGCACTTGATAGTAAAGATAATATAGTAGTGCATCCTAATGAAGATTATATGCCTAAAGAAGATAAATCAACAAGTATTGAAGATATACTTGGAAGTGCTTTTTCAAATGCAGCACAAATCGAAAGCAGCGATGGAGTATATAGTACTAGTAAAATAAGGGATTATGACAGCACAGATAGATTTATAATGTTTACTACAATACCAAGCTCAGGCTGGAAAGTTGGACTTGCTATACCTTCTCAAATTTATAATTCTTCTGTTGAAATTTTAATTGGTACTTTTATTGCTATAATTGTTGTAGCGTCAATTGCAACATATATTTTAGGACATATGTTAAGCTTAAAAATAGCAAATCCTATATCTACATTGACAGCTATAATTGACGAAGTTAAAAATTTGAAGTTATCTAATAGTGAGTATAGTAATAAGCAAGGAAAAGCAAAAAATTCAAGTAAAGAAATAAGTACCATCTATAAATCGGTAGATGAGTTAAGAGATAATTTGCTTAGTATTGTACATAAGTTACAAGGAGAGTCTAATAAAGTAGTAGATGAAAGCTCAAATTTATCTAATGTTGTAAATGAGAGTGTTGCATCCATTGAAGAAGTTTCAGCTACACTTTCAGAAATTGCACATGCAATTGAAATTGAAGCACAGGACTCTCAATATGGAATAGAACAACTTTCTAATCTATCAGAACAGATTAGTAATGCAGCAAAAGACACAAATACTTTAGAAAAACTATCAGCCATAACTTCAGAAAATATAAATAATGGAATATCATGTATAGAACTTTTATCAAGCAAAATAGAAGAGACAGCTTCAGCACAAGATAAAGCAAATAAAAATGTTTCAATCTTAGCTGAAAAGTCAAAATATATTGGAGAAATAAGCAATACAATAAGTGAGATAGCAACTCAAACGAATTTACTTTCACTTAATGCTTCAATTGAAGCAGCTAGAGCTGGAGAGCATGGAAAAGGATTTTCAGTTGTAGCTAATGAAATAAAGAAACTTTCTGAACAAACAGCTGACTCTACAAAAAACATAATAGAAATAATCAATGAAATTCAACAAGAAATTGGATTCACGAAATCCAATATGGATGTAGTTGAAAAATCAACAAATGAATATATTGAAAGCATGGATGAAACAAGAAATGTATTTATGGAGATAAATGATAAAGTCAACATTATGTCAAAAAGTGTTTCAAATTTAGTAAATTCACTTAATAGAATTAACGATCATAAAGAGGAAGTAATTAAAAAATTCTCTGATATATCAGCAGCTACTGAAGAGACAGCTGCTTCATCCCAAGAAGTTTTGAATGTCATGGAAATTCAAGAGAGTAATATTTCTGAGCTAAGTGTCTTAGCAGACAATTTAAATGAAATAACTTTATCATTAAATAGAATTATCGAAACTTTTCATATTAAGTAAGATATGAATAGTAATTATGGAAATATGATGGAAAACTGATTGACAAGAAAATTTTCAAGTAGTAATATTAAATTGAAGCAAAGAAGCTCACAAAGTGAGAGTCTTTGCTTCTTTATTTATATTAGAAGAAAACTTTTTTACAAATAATTAAATTTGTTGTAGAGTTTTTTCAATAAAAATGACTAAATGATAAAAACTCAGATGTTTATTAAAAGGGAATAAATAAAATGAGTTGTTGAGCTTATGGAGGTAAAAATGGTAGAAACGGTAGTATCTTTAAGATTATCAGTTGATGAAAATTTAATAATTAAGAAAAACAGGCTGGTTCCAGAAAAAGTTAATGGGAAAGAAAAACGAATATGTATTATTACAGGGCTTCATGGAGATGAGCTTGAAGGACAATATGTATGCTATAAGTTAATAAAAGAAATACAAGAAAGCAAAGAATATTTGAACGGGATAGTAGATATATATCCATCGCTAAATCCACTTGGAATAGATACAATCCATAGAGGTATGCCCACATTTGATTTAGACATGAATAGGGTGTTCCCAGGATCTGAAAGCGGAGCTATGGCTGAACATGTTGCAGCTAGGATTATTGAAGATATAGGCAGAGCAGACATGTGTATAGATCTGCATGCAAGCAATATATTTTTGAGAGAAGTACCACAAGTTAGAATAAGTGAAAATATGAAGGACAAATTAATACCTTATGCAAAGTTATTAAATATGGATTTCATATGGGTACAGCCAGAAGCAACTGTTTTAGAATCGACACTAACATATAATTTAAATAATAGAAATATACCAACACTGCTTGTAGAAATGGGAGTTGGTATGCGAATCACAAGAGAATATGGAGATCAATTGGTAGATGGAATATTTAAATTAATGAAGGAATTGGGTATTTGGACTGGAAAAGTTGCTTCTGTAAGGGAGCCTATCATATCTGCTGAAAAAGAAGTGAATTTTATAAATGCAAATACATCGGGAATATTCATGCCTTGCGTAAAACATTTAGCAGAAATAAAAAAAGGTGAGGAGATTGGTGAAATATTTAATTCACTAACTGGTGAAATACATGAAAAGGTTGTTTCACCTTGTGATGGAGTAATATTTACATTGAGAGAATATCCAGTGGTTTATGAAGGTTCTCTTATTGCCAGGGTACTTGGAGGTGCAAAATGAGGAAGGAGATAATATATACATTAAAATCACCCCATAGGGATGATATGAGAATTACAGGATATAAATTTGGGAAAGGTGAAAAGACCGCCTGCATAGTAGGAGCAATCAGGGGTAATGAAATACAACAGTTATATACTTGTTCTCAATTAATTAAAACATTAACTAAGTTAGAGCAGAGGGGAGCAATTTCAAAAGATCGTGAAATTCTTGTAATTCCGTGTGTAAATCCTCATTCTATGAATATAGGAAAAAGATTTTGGACAATGGATAATACTGATATTAATAGAATGTTCCCAGGGCAGCAAAATGGTGAAACAACACAAAGGATTGCAAGTGGCGTTTTTGAACAAGTAAAAGATTATCCTTATGGAATTCAATTTACAAGTTTTTATATGCCAGGTGATTTTATACCTCATATAAGGATGATGGAGACAGGATATCAAAGCCCGAGTCTTGCAAATTTATTTGGCCTTCAATATGTTATAATTCGTAAACCCAAGCCATATGATACCATGACCTTAAATTATAACTGGCAGATGTGGGAGGCAAGTGCCTTCTCATTATATACAAATGCTACAGACCAAATTGATGAAGTTTCAGCTAAGCACGCAGTTGTTGCTGTATTGAGATTTTTGACAAGGATGGGGGTAATAAAATATAGCAGCCATAGTGGATATATTGCAAGTGTATTGAAGGAAGATGATCTTCTTTCGGTTAAAACTACATCAGGAGGTATCTATAGGAGACTAAAGAATCCAGGTGATGGTGTAGAACGAGGAGATGTACTTGGAGAAATAATTCATCCTTACGAGGGGGAAGTTATAGAAAAGATAATATCTCCTACAGATGGAATAATATTTTTTGCCCATAAATCCCCTCTAGTTATGGAAAATGTTGTTGCCTACAAGATAATTAGACGACTTCATGAATAAAAAACTACAGTATAACTATTATAAACAGTTTTGGAAATCTTAATTCTGTTTATAATAGTTATTTTTTTGTTCTCTAAAAAATTGTATTAAAGCTAAATTGATAGGTAACTCGTGCAATGAGATATTTTGTTTAGGTTTTACTTTGTAGTAAAAAATAAAAAGTGTTGACAAAACTGTTCATACTGTATATATTGTATATATACAGTATGAACACAAAGGAGGCGAAGTAATAATTTTGAAGATATTACTTTCAAATAAGTCTGATTTGCCTATTTATGAGCAGATTAAGTCTCAAATAAAAGAGCAAATTATATCTGGAGTTATTGCAGAAAATGAATTTTTACCATCAATAAGACAATTAGCTAAAGATCTCGGGATAAGTGTTATTACTACAACAAGAGCTTATTCAGATCTTGAAAGCGAAGGCTTTATAGCAACCCTTAGAGGAAAAGGAAGCTATGTACTTCCAAAAGATAGTGAGATGGTTAAGGAGCAATATTTAAAGAAAATAGAAGAAGCATTTATGAGCGCAATTGAAAATGGAAAATTGGCTAATATATCAAATGATGAATTAATGTTAATTTTAGAAACATTGATGGATGAATAAATGTTTTAAAAGAGTTTTTTTATAGGTATGTTTAGTAAATATTATATAAAAATAGCTTAAGGAGTATAGAAATATGAATGCACTTGAAATAAAAGATTTAAATAAAAAATTTAGTGATTTTAATCTTAAAAATATAAATTTAGAATTGCCAAAAGGATATATCTTAGGATATATAGGACAAAATGGAGCAGGAAAAACTACTACAATAAAACTTATAATGAATCAATTAAAATCTGATAGCGGTAAAATAAAAATATTTGGAAAAGAATATAAAGAAGATGAAGCTGGATACAAAGACATGATAGGATTTATTGGGGATGAATGCTATTTCCCAACAAGCTTTACACTAAAAGATATAATTAGTACGCTTAAGGATTTCTATGACTCTTTTGATGAAGTTAAATTTAAAGAGTATGCTGATAAATGGAAGCTCCCTTATAAGAAGAAAGTCAAGGATTTTTCAAAAGGTATGAAAGCTAAGTTATCCTTCGCAAGTGTGTTATCAAGAAATACAAAGTTACTTCTATTAGATGAGCCTACCAGCGGACTTGATCCCGTTGTAAGAGGTGAGGTGTTAGAAATACTACAAGAGTATATCTCAGATGGAGATAGGAGTGTTATATTTTCCACTCATATTACTAGTGATTTAGAAAAAATAACTGATTACATTTATTTCATTAATAATGGAGAGAAAGTATTATTTGATACAACAGAAAATGTACTTGGAAATCACTTATTAGTTAAAGGTGGGACAGGAGAATTAAATCCAGAAATAAAAGAAAAATTAATTGGGTATAAATGTTCAAATATTAATTTTACAGGTTTAATTAACTCAGAAGATAGAAAATATTTAGATGAAAATTTGTTGTTTGAAAAACCTTCTATGGAAGATATTATGGTATTTTACATTAATGGTTCAAAGAAAAATTAATATAATCGAGTCAATAAAGGTTTTGCTGCTTTAAAATATGATTTCTATGGAGTTATTAAGAAATATATTATTTAATTTAGAATTTATAGAATAAAAGAGGTTTAGATATTATGAAAAATGCGATGAATTATTTAAAATTTGATTTAAGACTTACTAAAGAGGCTATAAAATACTCGGGTTTATTAGGGATTATTTTTCATATTTTCTTAGTTTATATTGCTCATTCATATAGTTTTGGAATAGTGTATTTACTATTTATGATGGTTGTTTTAGCAATGAGTCCATTTAGTAGCCAGGGAAATGAAAAGAGTTTAGAAATGTACTATATGTTCCCATCTAAAGTATCAAATATGGTAATGGGAAGATTTTTATATTTGATAGTACTCATATTACCTGCATTTACTATAAGTGGTTTTACCACTTTGTATTTATACGAAATAAATAAAATTAATAAGTTGGAAGTTATTATACTTTGTTATTCAGGTTTGTTGAGCTCTATAATTTGCCTGATTCAATATCCACTTTATTATAAGTTTGGATTCGTAAGAGGAAGGATGTTATCAACAATTATAAATTTTCTACCAGCTTTTATTGTATTTACTGTGCCAAATTTTGCGCTAGATTCTGTGCGTGATACGAGCATAGAATTATATAAAAATTTCGATCTAGAATTTATATTATTATTAGCTTTAGGAGTATTTGTAACATGCTTAATTGGGTATATATCTTATTTGTTATCATGTAAGATATGTAAAGAGAAAGAGGTATAAAAGATGAAAAGAGCCATAAACTATTTTAAGCTTGATTTAAGGATGATTAAGAAAAAAAGTATAACTTTACTTATAGCTTTAATAATTTTTTTAGGAATTCCTCTTATTAGTTTCTCTAAAAGTTTTCATATTGAACTTATGCTTTGTTTAATTGGAAGTATCTTATTTATAGAAGAAATTCCGTTTTTTATTCAAGACAATGAAATGAATAGTGAATATATATATAATATGTTTCCAGCAAAGATATCAGAAATGGTACTTGGTAGGTTTTTATTTTTAATTTCGATTATATTGATAATATGTGCCATTAGTGTATTTGGGATTATCTATGTATATTTTGGTGGAATTGAGAATAAAGAAACTATTATGATTTTTGGAATAATAGCAATTATATTATTAATAATGGAATTTATAGAATATGCTATATTATACAGATTACCTAAGAAGGGAATACAGGTTTTTAATATTGTTCTTATGATATTAGGCATATCAGCTCCAGGGCTGATTGTTAAATTAGTTGAGCTATCTTCGGATGGAAATAAAGAAATTATCCAAGCTGCTATTATTAATAATGGTGCTTTTATACTGGTGGTAGGAATCGTAGTTTTAGGAATAGTAGCAATTTCATCATATAAGATTTCATGTAAGATTTGTGAAGGAAAAGATTTTTAGAAAATTAGAAAAGAAATAGAAAATAACAATAAAAAAAGAGATACTTATAGAAAGTTAAGTATACATTAAGATAAATTTAATATTTGGTCTATAATTTATTGATAAAAAATATGTATAATAAAGATATGATATTAATCCATTTATTAACATATATTGTGTTTTTATCATAAGATATAAGTATTTATAAGGGGAGATAGAGATGAGAATTAAAAAAACTTTAGCATTTATTATGGCAGCTGCTTTAGCTGTTGGAACAATGACTGGATGTAGTCAAGCTACTCTAAATTATTCAAAGGAAATTGCAAATACAGCAAAATGGGAAGCAGCAACATCAAATTTTGAAGGCATCATCGATATTAATGCACAAGGAATAAGCAAAGAAATTAAATTTACATCTACTGGGTATAAGGCTAAAGATCAATCATATGTAGATATGAAATTTACAGATCCTTCAGGTACACTTAATATTCCAGAAATTAAAGCATATAATGATGGAACTACAGCTTATATAAATAAAGGTTATTTTGAAGGTATATTTGCTTTAACAGGACAAGCAGTTCCGGAAGGAGTGGCTAATATAAAAGAAGATTATATAGGAATTGATTTAGCTTCTTCAGGAATGAATGTCAATCAGATAAAAGCATTTAGTGAACCAGATGGAATGGTCCAATTTGCTAAACTAGTATTTGGAGAAAATAATGATTTAGATTTACCATTTGTTCAAAATGGAAGAGAATATACAATTAATCTTGATGCAGATAAAACAGTGGACTTAGCTGGAAAAGCTATAAAAGCCGCAAGTAATAATTTAGATAATATAAATAGTACATTTAATATGAGATTACCAGCTGAAAGTATTGCACAAATAAAAACTGCAGTTAATGATGCAAGCTTTGACACTCAATTAAATAATCTTAAGGAAACTTTAGCAGGATCAACTATTACTTCCAAAGAAGATTTTACAGATTCTACTTATAATGATAATTTCAATATGGATTTAAAAATCAAAAATTTTGGAACAATCTCGTTAGTTATGAAGGCCACAAGTGCTAAGAGTGAAGTTAAGACAATAGATTTTCCAACTAGTACACTTAAAGTTACACAAGATGAGTATATAAAACTGTTGATTTCACCAAGTGTAAGTAAAGGAACAACTACAGTAAATACAAAATAGCAAAGTGAAATAAATAAGGCACATGAAAATAAATAACGAGTCCAAAATTGCGATGGATATTTTCTATCAGGGCATTTTGTTGACGCAGCATGATGGAAAATAGCCTTGCAAGTGGACTCGTTATTGTATTTGATAGTGCCTTATTATTTAAGACTATACTAAATGGTTAGAAATCATTTGGTATAGTTTTTTTTTGTTATTTATAAAATTGTTTATATGAACGTGTTGTTTTGAACAATGAAAGATGTTAAGATGATTTTGTTCAAAAAATGAACTTAATAATTAAATGCGAGCACTTTTATTACAATAAAAGCTTTGAAAATTATAAAGTAATAATTTTATTTTGCAAAGAGAGGGGCAGTGTGAAGTAATGAGAAAAGTAAAAATAGCTGTAATACTGGCAGCAGGCATGGGGTCAAGATTACAGGATGTAACAAATGATATGATACCTAAAGGGCTAATAGAGATAAATGGGAAAAGTTTAGTTGAAAGGTCCGTGGAGAAATTAAGAAGTTTGGGGATAGAAAAAGTTTTTATTGTAACTGGGCATTTACATGAGTTCTATGATGAATTTGCAAAAGATAAGAAGTATATTGTAACAAGAAGAAACAGAAAGTATAAAGCTACAGGAAGTATGACATCTCTTTCGATTTTAGAAGATGAGCTAAAAGAGGACTTTTTATTGCTAGAAAGTGACTTAATATACGAAGTTTATGGTTTAATAAAGGCTTTGAATTATAAGGAAGATGATTGCATTTTATTGAGTGGAAAAACAAATTCGGGTGATGAATGTTATGTAGAGGTTAAAGATGATAATTTATATAAAATTTCTAAAAATAAAGCTGATATTCAAAATGTATATGGAGAATTAGTTGGAATCTCTAAAATATCAAAAGAATTATATAAAGAGATGCTAAAGCAATACAGAAAGTTTAATAGTGAAATATATGATTTTAGGAGCGGGGAATATTTCTTTGAAAATAGAAAAACACCAAAATATGATTACGAAAATGCAATATTTGATTCTGCTAAAAATAGAAAAGTAGGTTATTTAAAGATCGAAGATCTTGTATGGGGAGAAGTTGATGATAAGAATCATCTTGAAAGAATACAAAAGATTGTCCTTCCTAAGTTAGAAAAGAATTCAGAAGAAAAAATAATTATATAAAAAATTGTTATTAAATAAATAGGAGAGTGTTAGAGATATGAAAACAGTTTATGTTGCTATGAGCGCCGATATAATTCATCAAGGTCATTTAAATGTACTAAATGAGGCAAGAAAATTTGGGGATATAATAGTTGGGTTACATACAGATGATGTGATCAGAGGATATTGGAGAAATCCAATAATGAAATATGAGGAGAGAAAAGAAGTTGTAAGCAATATAAAAGGAGTTGTTTCTGTAGTACCACAAGATAGCTTAGATCAAGTTGAAAACCTAATAAAGCTTAAACCAAACTATGTTCTTCATGGAGATGACTGGAAAGAAGGGTTTCAAAAGGATCTGAGAGAAAAGGCTATAGAGGCAATAAAAGAATGGGAAGGAGAGCTTGTAGAAGTACCATATACACAAGGTGTATCTATTTCAAAGCTAGATGAAGAGATAGCTCAAATAGGTATAACGCCTCAAATGAGAATGAAAAGTCTTAAGGAATTAATTTATTCCAAAAAACCAGTTAGAATACTTGAGGCTCATAATGGATTAACTGGATTAATAGTAGAAAAAACTAAAATTGAAAAGGATGGAAGAATAAAAGAATTTGATGGTATGTGGGTGAGTTCATTATGTGATTCAACTGCTAAGGGGAAACCGGATATAGAATTAGTGGATTTAACCTCTAGAGTGAACACAATAAATGATATCCTAGAAGTTACTACTAAACCAATAATCGTTGATGGAGACACAGGCGGGCAAATTGAACATTTTGTCTATACAGTTAAAACCTTGGAAAGGCTAGGGGTATCGGCAATTATTATTGAAGATAAAACAGGGCTTAAGAAGAATTCATTATTTGGAACTGACGTTACTCAAACTCAAGATACTATAGAGCATTTCAAAAGCAAGATAAGAGCTGGAAGAGAGGCCAGGGTTACTAGCGATTTTATGATAATTTCAAGAATAGAGAGTTTAATTGCAAAGGCAGGTATGGAAGATGCAGTTAACAGGGCAAAAGCTTACATTGAAGCTGGTACCGATGGAATCATGATTCATAGCAAGGAAAAGGACGGAGAAGAAATTAGAGAATTCTGCAAAATATACAATGAATTTGAGAATAAAGTCCCGTTAATAGTGGTTCCAACTTCATATAATTTTATGACAGAAGAGGAGCTGGTTGAATTAGGTGTCAGCGTTGTTATTTATGCGAATCATTTAATTAGAAGTGCTTATCCAGCTATGGTTAATACTGCAAAAAGTATTTTGGAAAATGGAAGGTCAAAAGAAGCATCAGTGAATTGCATGCCTATAAAAGAAATTCTTACTTTAATTCCAGGAGGAAATTAAATTATAGATATCCAACTTTAAAATTAAACTTGTGTGGTAGCTTACCGAAATCACATACATTTTTATTCCACAGGACTCATGAAATTTTCGCTGAAAGTTCTAAATGTGAGCATGCACCCATTACTGCATGCTCCCGAAACAAGTTCGTGACAAGCAGTAAATGGAACAAGCTCCCATTAAGAACTTTTAGCAGCTTAATTTCAAATGCCTGCTTCACAAAAATGTATATGATTTCTAGTATAGATACACATAAAAGTTTAACTTAAACGGATAATTATTCTATATATAAGTCAAGTTTATAATTTGTTTATCTATATATAGATATCCAATTTATAAATTTAGCATATACATTAGCCTGATTCGTGTAATATCAATAAGAATTCCTAGTGTATAAGTCAATTTCTTGTTTTGGATATCTATATATAAACGAATTAAGAACTTGATTTATTACTTGTAATTTTTAGATTGAGTAAATTAATAGAGAAACAATTGTATTTTAGGAGTGAAGTAAATGATTGATGTTAAAGAATTTTATAATGAGCTATTAAATAATGATATAGATTTTTTCGCTGGAGTACCAGATTCTTTACTTAAGTCTTTTTGTGCATTTATTAAGGATAATGTTGGCGAAAGAAAAAATATAATTGCAGCAAATGAAGGAAATGCTGTCGGGCTAGCGGCAGGATACTATTTAGCAACAAAAAAAATAGGACTTGTATATATGCAAAATTCAGGAATTGGAAACGCATTGAATCCTCTTGTTTCCCTTGCTGACAAATTAGTATATAGTATACCTATGCTTTTAGTAATAGGATGGAGAGGTGAACCGGGTAAAAAAGACGAACCTCAGCATATAAAACAAGGTATAATAACTACTAAAATTTTAGATGTACTAGGAATCAAATATAAAATTATAAATAACACTATAAATAATAATGAAATGAAATTAATAGTGAAAAAAGCACATAATCATATGAAGGAAAATAATGAGCCTTATGCTTTAGTAATAAGAAAAGAGACATTTGATGAATATAAACTTAAGAGTAATCCAGTCTATGATTTTGATATTACAAGGGAAGATGCTATAGAGATGTTAGTAACTAATATGAAGCAGAATGCAGTGGTAATATCAACAACAGGAATGGCATCTAGAGAACTATTTGAATTAAGAGAAAAATATAAGCAAGATCACAATAAAGATTTTCTAACAGTGGGTTCAATGGGACATGCATCACAGATTGCTTTAGGCATTGCACTAAGCAAAAAAAGTAATGAAATTTATTGTATAGACGGGGATGGGGCATTGTTAATGCATCTTGGTGGATTAGCCATTATAGGAAATCAAAAACCTAAAAATTTCAAACATATTTTAATAAACAATGGCGCACATGATTCGGTTGGAGGTCAAGAAACTGTTGGATTACAAGTAGATACTGTAGCGTTTGCAAAAGCATGTGGTTATAATGAGGGCTTTTCCTGCTCTTCCAAAGTAGAATTGATAAAGTTATTAGAAGAAATAAAAGATATAGAAGGGCCAGTATTTTTAGAGATTAAAGTAAAAAGAGGCGCAAGAAAAGATTTGGGGAGACCAACGTTAGCACCAATAGAAAATAAAGAAGCTTTTATGGATTTTTTGAATATTTAGTGGAGGTATTAGAGTGGAAATTAAGAGAAATATATTATTAAATCCTGGTCCTGCAACTACGACAGATACAGTGAAACTTGCTCAAGTTGTACCAGATATATGTCCAAGAGAAAAAGAATTTGGAGATGTTATGGAATATGTGTCAAAAGAATTTACTAATTTTGTAGGCTCTAATGACCAATATACAACTGTATTATTTGGAGGTTCTGGGACAGCAGCAGTGGAAGCAATCTTAAGTTCTGTGGTAGATGATAATATTATTTTAATCATAAACAACGGGGCTTATGGGAAGAGAATGTGTGAGATAGCTGAAATTTATAATTTAAACTATATAGAATTTAAAAGCTCACCAATAGAAGAGATTAAATTGGATGAATTAGAAGAGATAATAAAAAAACATAATTCAAAAGATACGGAATCTGAGAAAACATATATAAGCCATTTAGCAGTAATTCATCATGAAACTACAACGGGATTGCTAAATGATATAAAAACTATAGGAGGAATATGTGACAAATACGATATTGAGATGATAGTTGATGCCATGAGTTCTTTTGCAGGAATTCCTATAGATATGGAAGAGATGAACATAAAATATTTAGCTTCAAGTTCTAACAAATGTATACAAGGAATGGCTGGAATAAGTTTTGTGATAGCCAATAAGAAATCATTGGAAAAGACAAAGAATATTAAGCCTAGAAATCTATACCTTAATATGTATAAACAATATTTATATTTCATAGATAATTACCAAATGAGATTTACTCCACCAGTGCAAATTCTTTATGCGTTGAAGCAAGCAATAATTGAAGCAAAGGAAGAAACGATTGAAAGCAGATATGAGAGATATAAAGCCTGCTGCAGAATATTATGGGACGGATTAGATAAGCTTAAATTAAAGAGATTGGTAAAGGACAAAGCATCATCTATGCTTTTAACTACAATCATTGAGCCACAAATTTATGACTATAATTTTAAGGATTTGCATGATTATTTATATAGTAAAGGATTTACTATATATCCAGGAAAAATATCATTCGAAAATACTTTTAGAATAGCTAATATAGGACAGATATATCCAGAAAACATGGCTAAATTTATTGAGATATTAGAAGAATACTTCAGCCAGTTAAAAGTTAAGAGTTAAGAATTAAGGAAGAAAAGCCTACAGGCTTTTCAAAAACACATATTTCAGAAATTCCACTAAAGGGGCATTTCATCTTTAACTCATAACCTATAATTCATAACTCATTATTGTGTGTAGTATAATCAAAAAATTACAAGTAATAATCAAGTTTGGGATTATTACTTGTAATTTTTTAAGCAATTTCATAACTGAAAAATCTTTTGAAAGTTATTGTTAATACTAATATTATAACTGATGTTAATGCTATTGTTCCACCAGGAGCACTATTTACATAATAGGAAAGAACAAGTCCAGCCATAACATCCAGTAATCCAAAAAATATTGCTAGAATTAATGTTTTAGTGAACCCTCTTTTTAATTGCATAGCTGTTGCTACAGGAACGACTATGATTGAAGATACAACAAGGATCCCCATTACCCTTATTGATAGAGAAATAGTAGCACCAACAAGTAAAGTAAAAATATAGTTTATTAATTTAACATTAATGCCAGCTGTTTTTGCAGCATTTTCATCGAAGGTTACATAAATTAATTTATTATAAAGAAATAAAAGAACTGCAAGGCAGATTGCACCAACGATTGTGATTAATAATATATCAGAGTGTGTAACGGTTAAAATACTTCCAAATAAAAATGAATCAACCTTAGCAGAAGCTTTTCCACTGCTAATTAAAATAATCGCTATTCCTAAACTCAAGGTCAAAACTATAGACATTACAAGCTCGCCGTACTTTTTAAAATAAGTTCTTAAAAATTCAATAACTAAAGCACAAATGCTAGTAAATAAAAATGCTGTTAAAAGTGGATCAGTGCCAATAACAAGACCTATTGCAACTCCGGCAAAGGAAGAATGAGATAATGTATCTCCAATCATTGAATAGCGCCTAAGTACAATAAAAAGTCCTATAAATGGACAAAGTATAGAAACAATAAAACCTACAATAAATGCATTTTGCATAAAACCTAATTCAAACATAAAATATTACCTTTCCAAATTACTACTATATGATCTTAGAAAATGAAGTTTCAGATTCTAAGTATTTCTTAAAACTTTCTTTTGTGTATAGAGTTAAGATACCATCTTCTATTCTTAGAATATGTGTTGAATATTTCAGTGCAACTTTTGTATTATGTTCAACAGAAATAATAGTTTTGTTAAAATCTTTATTTAAATTTTGGAGTAATGGATAAATTTCTTTTTGACTCTTTTCGTCTACTCCAGTTGAGGGTTCATCCAAGATAATTAAATCTGGATCTCCAATTAATGCTCTTGCAATAAAAATTCGTTGTTGCTGGCCTCCTGAAAGGTTACCAATTAAATTTTTACTGAATTCGGACATATTTACTTTATTTAGAGCATCATAAACATAAGTTAAATTTCTAATTCCAATTGTCTTTGCGTGACAAGATAGAACTTCTTTAACTGTTATTGGAAATTCAGCGTTGAAATTGTCCAATCTTTGTGAAACATAAGAAATTTTATTAGTATCTAAAGTGATTGATCCTGAGTCGGGTTTTAAAAGTCCTAATATAAGTTTTATTAATGTACTTTTACAGCTTCCGTTTTCACCTAAGATAGATAAATAAACTCCTTTTGGAATATTAAGATTAATATCTTTTAGTAAATCTGTTCCTTTTATATATGAAAATGATAGATTCTTTATAGTAATCAAATAATCAACTCCTTAAAACATTATTATATTATACACTTTATTGCAAATCATTTGCAATAGAAATTCATATTATAATTTGCACTAGAAAAAAAATATGGTAGAATTTATATGACACAGTAACTTAAATTATGAGAATAAAATATATCACTATTTTAATTAAATGATATTTATATAAGTGAGTTTAAGGAGAAAAGACAATGAAGATTTTGGAAGGAATAAAAAAGTATTCTAGGAGTGATAGAATTGCGCTAAAGTGTGATGGAAAAGTCATGAAATATAAAGAATTAGATGATATTTCAGAACATGTAGCTGCATTCCTATTAAAAGATTTGGGAGAGGATAGGACACCAATTATAATATATGGGAATAAAGAAAATCTAATGATGGCAGTTATGATGGCTGCGTTAAAGTCTGGAAGAGCATACATACCAATTGATATAAGCTATCCTAAGGAAAGAGTTGAAGCTATTATTAGTGAAGTTCATCCCAAAATACTTATAGATTTTAGTAAAGATAATATATTTAATGGTGTACGTGTTTTAAAGGAAAAAGAAATAAATGAAATTGAACAGGAATATCAAGGCTATGAAGTTGATAGGATGAGCTGGGTAAAGGAAGATGAAAGTGCTTATATTTTATTTACTTCCGGAAGTACTGGAAAGCCAAAAGGAGTACAAATAAGCAGTAATAATTTAGACAATTTTGTTGAATGGATAGTAGAATATTTAAAGCTTGATGAAAGTGAAGAAGTATTTATGAATCAAGCTGCATATTCTTTTGATCTATCAGTAACATCAATTTATCCAGGATTATGCTACGGAAAAACATTGCATGGGTATTCAAAAGAAACCCTTTCAAATTTAAAGAATATGTTTAATGACATGAGAGAATCAGGAATAAACATTTGGGTATCAACACCATCTTTTGCAGGAATGTGTGTCGTAGAAGAAGATTTTAATTCGAAAATGCTACCTGGTTTAAAGGCTATGGTATTTGTAGGAGAAGTATTGCCTAAACCATTATGTGAAGAACTTTTAAACAGATTCCCAGAAACAAGGATTGTAAATGGATATGGCCCAACGGAAGCAACAGTTGCAGTTAGTGCAAATGATATGAATAAAGAACTATTACTTAAAGAAGGTAGTTTGCCTATTGGATATCCTATGAAAACTTCTGTTGTAAAGATTGTTGATGAAGATGGAAATGTATTAGGCGACGGAGAAAAAGGCGAAATTATAATTGTAGGACCAAGTGTAAGTAAAGGCTATTTCAAAAACGAAGAAATGACAGAAAAAGCATTTTTCTATGATGATTATAATGGAAGTGAATGTAGAGCCTATAGAACTGGGGACTTAGGATACTATGTAGATGGAAATTTATATTATTGTGGTAGAAAAGACTTTCAAATAAAACTTAATGGGTATAGAATCGAAATAGAAGATATAGAAAATAATTTAGTAAAGGTTAGTAATGTTAAGAATGCAGCAGTAGTTCCAATTTATAAGGAAGAAAAAATAGCATATCTTACAGCTTTTGTTGAATTAAAAGAAGATAATAGGCTAAGTGGATTAAAAAATGGAATAGCAATAAAAAAGGAGCTAAGTAAATTCATTCCTTCATACATGGTTCCGAGAAATGTAAAAATTGTCGAACAATTTCCTACTAATGTTAATGGAAAAATTGATAGAAAAAAATTATTAGAGAATATATAAGATATATAAATACAAAGGAGTATATTATTATGAAAGAAAAAGTTCTAGAAATATTTATTGAAGTTACAGGAAATGACGAGATTGCAGAAGATTTAGATTTAAATCTTTTTGATGCAGGACTTTTGGACTCATTAGCAATAATTGAAGTGTTACTTCAATTAGAAGAAAAGCTAGGAATAAAATTGCAGCCTACTGATTTAGAAAGAGAAGATATGTCAACAGTTAATAAGTTAACTGCATTCTTAGAAAATAGAAAATAAATTGTGATTTATAGATAAACAATTGCAAATATATAAATATCTTTATATTATAAGTCAAATATAAAGATATTTATGAACTAAATCAATTTATAAAATAAAGCTATATAGCTTAAACTATAAGTGATAAGTTTTAATGGAAAAATCTGTTTAAAAGTTTCTAAAATCTGTTTATAGAAATTTTAGTATAGATTTAATCAATAAACTTATCACTTTTAATTTGTTACTAATTTTGATTATTTAAATAAAACCTATGATTTATAAATTAATAATATATTAATTTAAGATGACATAAATTTTTCTAAATACCAGCTATTATCACTGTCTTTTTTAAAGCTGCCTCTAATAGAAGTTGATTTATGAGGAGGAACTTTAGCAAGTCCTGATGCTTCAACAATAGCAGTTTCATCATCGTAGTAAATTAGGGACATTTTTTGAACTCTGAGAAGTTTATTTTCTGATGAAAAACCTGTTGTGAAACTATGCTCAACTGCAAAGCCTAAATTTTTAGAATTGCTATGAATGTATGTTTTATATGCAATAAAAAATGAGGTAGTTATTATAAGTCCAAAAGAAATCACTAAGGATAATGTTTTTCTACGTTTAGCTCGTGCTTTAATATGCCGTTCAAGTCTTCTATTTCTTTTGTAAACGAATGAAGTTTTTTCAAGTGGTAAATCATGTATCATACTTAGGTATCTCCTTAATCTTAAAATATTAAAAACTTTTGTGTATAGACACAAAACTATATTACCATATATTTACAAATAGATAAATTAATAATTTATTACAAAAATAGGGCACATGGAAATAAGAAGTGTAGGTATATATACATATCAAATATATTAATAGGGTTCATAACTGTTTTATTTTTGTGGTTATAAAATACCTTTTTTGATATAATTTATATAAATAAATTAACTGAAATGTATGTGAAAATTATTTTTAATATATCATTTGTTTATAATTTACAATTAGAGATGAATGTTTAATGAAGTCATATGTGTTTTTTATTTATTAAGAATGGGAATAATTATTATAAAACTATTAGGATGGTGAAGAAATGGATTTTTCAAGTTTAGTGTTAATGGAAAAGGATAAAGAAACGGGATTTATAAAAAGTGAA
Organism: Clostridium sp. DL-VIII; assembly: GCF_000230835.1. Classification (NCBI taxonomy): domain Bacteria; kingdom Bacillati; phylum Bacillota; class Clostridia; order Eubacteriales; family Clostridiaceae; genus Clostridium; species Clostridium sp. DL-VIII. Next base: position 5,349,314 of record NZ_CM001240.1, on the reverse strand, counting down.
CTCGGAAGCTTTGAGGTAAATGAAGGAGCTTTATTTGTGAAAAAATTTTATGTATTAGATGGAATTGTACACATGCATTTTGATACAAATAAAAATGTGGAAGAATGGGAATACTCAGCAATATACGATTTATTTAATACAAGTATGTTTATTGAAAATGGTTATGAAATTGAAGAGGATTTAGATGAATATAATCCTACATATATAATAAAATTTAAATATGAAGATGATTATGATGCAGTGAAAGAAAAAGTACAAGAAGCGGTATCTATAATAGAAAAAGAGATGGATTCAGTTTTTGAGGCTATTAAAGGAAAAGAAGCGGAATACTCAGAATAAGGTATAAAGTATTGCGTAATATGTAGAGCTAAGGAATATAAGTTTTGTTTGGTATAACTTTGGTTTAGTGGAAAATTAAGGACGAAATCCAACAAATGAGATTTCTAAAAAGTATTATAAAAAAGAAAGCTTGTAAGCTTTCCGTCCTAAACTGTAAATTGTATACTGTAAACTAATAGAAAGGTGTGTTAATATGGGAGATTTAAAAAAAAGAGAAGAAATTGAAGATAAGTTCAAATGGAAGGTAGACAAAATCTATAAAAGTATAGAAGATTGGGAAAAAGACTTTGAAGAGTTAAAAAATGAAGCTGTTAAACTAAAAGATTACTCAGGAAAGCTTACAAATGGAGAGAAGATTCTAGAATACTTTAAGGTAAATGAGAAAATATCTAGAAAAGCAGAAAATCTATTTATATATGCACATTTAAAATATGATGAAGATACATCAAATCCTACTTATCAAAGCTTAATGAGTAAAGTAGATATATATATGGCTGAACTTGGTAGCTATACTGCGTTTTTCGTGCCAGAAATTTTAAGTTTAGATGAAAAATTTATTAGAGATGAGACTGATAGACTAGATGAATTAAAGAAGTTCAAATTTTTAATTGAGGATATATTGAAAGAGAAACCCCATATACTATCAAAGGAGATGGAGGAACTATTAGCAGCTGCTTCAGATTGTTTAGATGCACCTTCAGCTATACATAGTATTTTGGTTAACGCAGATATGACATTTGGAAAGATAGAAGATGAGGAAGGCAATGAAGTAGAATTAACAGAGGGGAGTTACTCATCGTTTATAAAAAGCAAAGATAGCAAGGTTAGAAAAGCTGCATTTGAGAAATTATTTGGTGAATATGATAAGTTAAAGAATACTTTAGCAACTTCATTAACAGCTTCGATAAAAACTTTCAATTTTAGCAGTAGAGTAAGGAAATATAATAGTGCATTAGAAGCATCATTAAAGCCTAACAATATCCCGTTAGAAGTTTATGAAAATGCTGTTAAAGTTATAAATGAAAATTTAGATTCTCTTCATAGATATGTTAAGGTAAAGAAAAAGTTATTAGGATTAGATGAAATTCATATGTATGATTTATATGTACCTGTAATAGAAATCCCAAAAGAAAAAATAGAATTTAATTCTGGAGTAGAAATAGTACTAGAAGCATTAAAACCATTAGGAGAAGAATATTTAGAAATATTCAAAAATGGAATAAAAGATGGATGGATAGATATATATGAGAACAAGGGTAAAAGAGGTGGAGCATATTCCTGGGGAGGATATGACACTATGCCATATGTACTCTTAAATTATAATAATGAATTAGGAGATGTTTCTACATTAGCTCATGAGATGGGGCATTCAATCCATTCATATTATTCAAGAAAAGAACAACCATATTATTATGCAAACTATACTTTATTCTGTGCTGAGGTTGCATCAACTACTAATGAATCTATACTTATCCATCATTTAATTGAAAAAGAAAAAGATGAAAAGAAAAAGCTTTATTTAATAAACCAGGAGTTAGAGCAGATAAGAACTACTGTATTTAGGCAACTAATGTTTGCAGAATTTGAACTTTATACTCATAAAACTTTAGAGAGCGGAATACCATTAACAGCAGAGGATTACAATAAGGCATGGCACGATTTAAATGTGAAGTATTTTGGAGATGAAATTGTAATAGATAAAGAAATTGATGTTGAATGGTCAAGAATACCTCATTTTTATTCAGATTTTTATGTTTATCAATATGCTACAGGTTATGCAGCTGCATCAGCTTTTTCAAAATCAATTTTGGAAGGAAAAGAAGGGGCTGTGGAGAAATATAAAGGATTCTTAAAAGCAGGAGGTAGTGATTATCCAATAAATATTCTAAGAAATGCAGGAGTGGATATGACTACAAATGAACCAATAGAAGCTACAATAAAAAGATTCAATGAACTTTTAGATATGATAGAAAAGTAAACTCCAAGTAATGCACAATTCACAGAGCATAGTTCAATGTGAACTGTGCATTATATTTAGAGTTTTATAGTTATACTTTAAAATATTTTAGGTATATATGTTGTAATTAACAATTCACAAAGCACAATTGCAGTTGAAATCCTTACAGGATTTCTTGAAATTTAGAATTATTATTGCAATATACATATATAGGAAAAATAGAGAGGAGGATTGAATTGTTATTTTTTTATGATGCCTTAATTAATTTTGATAATTTTATATGTAGGAATGGTAGATTAACATGAATGGTTTTAAAGAAGAATTTTATAGGATTTTAATAAATAGAGAAAATTTTTATATGAAGCAATATTACAGTGGCTATTATAAAGAGGAAAAATATATTGCAATTAAGGAATTAAAAGATGGCATATATTGTGTATTAATAAGCGAAACCGAAGATTCAGACATAGATATTTCGGAAGCATTTGAATATATAAGATCTATGGGAAAGTCTTTTTCATTAAATGTAATAATTTTATCTAAGGGTGAGTATACATATACGAATAATTCATCGTTAGGAAATAAACTAATAATAAATACAGAAAATAATAGTGTTATACAATGTGATAATTCATGCATACCATTAAGACAGATATTTGAGGGGAATTTACAAATAAATGAACGAAAAAATGGTCAAAGTAAAAAAGAGCATAAGAATTATAATATTCTAACGTTTATTTTAATAGGAATAAATATAGTTGTATTTCTATTAACAGCTTTTATATCTGGTAATATCTTTGATATTGATACAAGGGTATTGATTTATTTTGGAGCAAAAATAAATATATTAATTGATCATGGAGAAATTTGGAGATTATTAACCTGTGCATTCCTACATTCTGGTTTGATACATATCGTGTGTAATATGTATTCTCTTTATATTATCGGTCCTCAGATTGAACAAATCTATGGTATTAGAAAGTATTTAATTATTTATCTTATTTCTTGTATAACTGCATCAATATCAAGTTATTTTTTGAATCCAAATGGCATAGCAATTGGTGCATCAGGCGGAATATTTGGACTAATGGGAGCATTATTAGCATTTGCCCTTATAGAAAGGAACAGGATTCAAAAGAAATTTTTGTCAAGCTTGCTTCAGATAATTGCTATAAATCTGTTTATAGGTTTAAGTATAAAAAATATTGATAATTTTGCACATATTGGAGGTCTCGTTGGAGGTATCGTATCAGGATACATTAGTTATATATTAGTTAGAAAAAGACATAATAAGTTGTAGGTAAATGTTCCTTAAATTTCTATAACATGCAATTTGATTGAAAATAGATACTGAAAAGGATTAAACTTTATTAATATTAATTTTATCTTAAGAAATATAGCTTGATTTTTTATTTTTATTGAAATATTATTAAATAGGTATAGTACGAAAAGAAATATATAAAATAATGAATGGGAATATATCTCATTAAATATTAGGAGTGAATGTAATGGGAAACTATATTTTTACCATAACAGCCTTCTTTCAGATTTTTGTTTTTGCGATAACTTGTTATTATTTATTATTAGGACTTATAGGACTTTTTAGAAGAAAAGAAAATAAAGATTATACGCCTAAAAATAAATTTGCATTGCTAATTGCTGCGCATAATGAAGAAGTTGTTGTTGGTAGTCTCATAGAGAGCATGTTAAAACTAGATTATCCTAAGGATATGTATGATATTTTTGTTATTGCAGACAACTGCACAGATGATACTGCCAAGATATCTAGACGTTATGGCGGAAATGTTAATGTTTGTGAAAGATTTGCAAAGGATAAAAGAGGGAAAGGTTATGCATTAGAGTGGATGTTTGCAAAATTATTTGCTATGGAGAAACAATATGATGCTGTTGCAATATTTGATGCAGATAATCTTGTACATAAAGATTTCTTAAAAGAATTAAATTCAAAAATGCTAGAAGGATATAAAGTGGTACAGGGATATATAGATAGTAAGAACCCTGATGACTCATGGATTTCAGCAGCATATTCTATAGCCTTTTGGACACAAAATAGAATGTTCCAATTAGCAAGAGCTAATATAGGATTTTCAAATCAAATTGGTGGAACAGGATTTGCAATTGAAACTAGTACATTAAAGAAACTAGGTTGGGGTGCGACTTGTTTAACAGAGGATTTAGAATTCACTTGTAAACTTGTTTTAAATGGTGAAAAAGTTGGATGGGCTCATGATGCTATCATATATGATGAAAAGCCACTAAAACTTGCGCAATCCTGGGTACAAAGAAAAAGATGGATGCAGGGATTTACTGATGTTGCTTCTAGATATTTCTTTAAATTAATTAAAAAGTCAATTATGGAGAGAAAATTCTATATGTTTGATTGCGCTTTATATGTATTGCAGCCATTTATAACATTATTATTAGGAGTTTCAGCGGTATTGACGTTAATACAAGCAAATACACCTGCTCATATATTTATTATAAATTACTTATTTGATAATTTAGGACTTAGTGATGTTGGATTAAAAACTTTTGCAGTTATTCAGTTTTTAATTACACCATTAGTATTAGCAATAGATAAGAAAGTTACAAAACCATTTTTATTGATTATGGCATTATATTCAACAAATGTTTTTATAGTCCCTTATTTAGCTACTAATATTCATAACTGGGTAATTTCATGGTTAATAGGAATTGGATATAATGTAGGATTTTTAATATTGACAGGAGTATTATTAGGTAAGAAAAATCTATTATTATTTTTTAGGTTTTGGTTGTATGGATTATATACATTAACATGGATACCAATAACAATTCAAGGTATCTTAAATAAAAACAATAAAGAATGGAATCATACTAAGCACGTTAGAAAGATAGAAATATGTGATGTTTAGACTTTAAAATATTAAAAAATAATATATAATTTAAGTAATATGGGTATTATAAAATGATTGTAATTTATTTTATAATACCCTTTCGTATTGTATTTGGAAAATTAAATGTATTTAAGTTTTTTTGACATTCGGCGATAAAGGAAGTATATTTTTATAGAGTAAAAAAATTACGAACAAATAAGAACTGGTGTTCAAATGGAGGAGTTTTATGGAAGCAAAGAGAACTGATACCTATGATGTGACGGATTTAACCTCACTAGAGAAATTAGAACCTGTTAGGATAAGACCGGGGATGTATATTGGTTCTACAGGAAGCAAAGGTTTGCATCATTGCATATGGGAAATAATTGATAACTCCATAGATGAAATAGCTAATGGGTATGGAAATAAGGTAACTGTACTTTTAAATGAAGATAAAAGTGTTACAATAATTGATAATGGAAGAGGTATCCCTACAGGAATTCATCCAGTTAAGAAGAAGTCTGGAGTTGAAATGGTATATACTGAATTGCATACAGGAGGAAAGTTTGATAATAAAAATTACAAAACTTCTGGAGGGCTGCATGGAGTTGGAGCGGCTGTTGTAAATGCTTTATCAAAATGGTTAGAGGTTGAAGTATATCAAAACGGAAATGTATATAGGCAGAGATTTGAATATGCTTTTGACAAAGAATTAAAAAGAGATATGCCTGGAACTCCAGTGGGAAGCTTAAAGGTAATTGGTAAAACAGATAAAGTTGGAACTAAAATCACATTTAAACCAGATAGTGAGGTTTTCTCAACAACTGATTTTAAATTTGACATAATAGATAGTAGATTGCAGGAATTGGCTTTTCAAAATAAAGGTATAACTTTAGAATTAATAGATAAAAGAAAAGGACAAGAAATTACAAAGGAATATTATTCTGAAAATGGTCTTTTAGATTTTATAAATTATTTAAATGAAAGTAAGACACCAATTCATGAAACACCTATAATTTTTGATGGTGAAAGAACTGTGGAAAATATTCAAATGTATGGTGAAGTCTGCATACAATTTACAGACTCAACAACTGAGTATATTGCAAGCTATGTTAATAATATTCCGACTACTGAAGCTGGAACTCATGAGACAGGTTTCAAAACTGGAATGACAAGAGCTTTTAAAGAATGGTCTAAAAAATTAGGGTTAGTTAAAGAAAAGGATAAGGAGTTTGAAGGTGATGACCTTAGAGAAGGTATGACTGCAATTGTAAGAATTAAAATTACGAATCCTATCTTTGAAGGTCAAACTAAAACTAAACTTGGTAATACTGAAGCTTACACAATGATGAATGATTTGGTTTATACTAAATTTTCTGAATGGATAGAAGATAATAAACCACTAGCAACAAGCATAATAAACAATGCATTAGAAGCGGCTAAAAGAAGAGATAAGATAAAAAAAATAAATGAAGCAGAAAAAAAGAAAATAGGTAAAGGTACTGCACCACTAGCTGGTAAGGTTGCAGTTTGTACTTTAAAAGATAAGACTGTAAATGAATTTATAGTTGTGGAAGGAGATTCGGCAGGTGGATCTGCAAAACAAGCTAGAGATAGAAGATTTCAAACTATAATGCCATCAAAAGGTAAAATAATGAATACAGAAAAGCAAAAGCTTGAAAATGTATTAGCATCAGAAGAATTAAAGATATTTAATACAGCAATTGGAACAGGAACTTTAGACAACTATAAAGAAGAAGATTTGAAATATGATAAGATAATAATTATGAGTGATGCTGATGTTGATGGATATCATATTAGAACTCTTTGGATGACTTATATTTATAGATATATGAGGCCATTAATAGCAAATGGACATTTATATTTAGCTCAGCCCCCTTTATATAAAGTATATAGAGAATCAAAAGGTAAAGAAATAGTTAAATATTCATATAGTGATGATGAATTAGAGAATGCTAAAAAACAGGTTGGAAAAGGTGCTCTTATTCAAAGATACAAAGGGCTTGGGGAAATGAATCCAGACCAATTGTGGGAAACAACACTAAATCCTGAAAGCAGAACTCTCTTACAAGTCACTATAGACGATGCTGCAAAGGCAGAGAAAATGGTTTCTTTACTTATGGGTGATATTGTAGAGCCTAGAAAGAATTATATGTATAAATACGGAGAATTTTAATTAGTTAACAGTTTTCAGTGCACAGTTTACAGTTAAGGAGGAAATCTCTAAGAGATTTCTATAAAATATATAATTTAGAAAAGGCGAAGGCTTTTCATCAGTAATTGTCAATTGTACATTGTCAAATGTTAATTGTAGAAGGGATATGTTATGGCAAAGAAAAATGAAAATATTATACCTAAGGATAATAACATAATTGGTATTCCCCTTGAAGAGGCAATGCCAGAAAATTATTTACCATATGCAATAGAAGTTGCTAAAGATAGAGCGCTTCCAGATGTCAGAGACGGGCTTAAGCCTGTACATAGAAGAATTCTATATGGGGCGTATATGCTTAAGGCTTTTCCAGATAGGCCTTATTATAAATCAGCAAGAATAGTTGGGGATATTTTAGGTAAATTCCATCCTCATGGAGATACATCAGTCTATGAATCAATGGTAATTTTGGCCCAAGATTTTTCGACAAGAGAACCGTTGATTGAAGGTCATGGAAACTGGGGATCTATAGATGGTGATGGAGCAGCAGCTATGAGATACACAGAGGCAAGATTGTCGTCAATTGCAATGGAAATGCTGCGAGATATAGATAAAGACACTGTAGAAATGGTTCCGAATTACTCTGACAGTGAAATGGAGCCTAAAGTATTACCAAGCAGGTATCCTAATCTTTTAGTAAATGGTGCTTTTGGTATAGCAGTTGGCCTTGCAACAAATATACCACCTCATAATTTAGAAGAAGTAACTAATGGGGTACTAGCTTATATAGATAATAATGAAATTACTACTTCTGAGTTAATGCAACACATAAAGGGACCAGATTTACCTACAGGCGGAATCTTAATTGGAGAAAATTCTATTTTGTCTGCATATGAAACTGGGGAAGGTAAAGTTGCATACAGAGCTAAGACCAATATAGAAAAATTAGAAAATGGAAGAATAGGAATAGTAATAACTGAATTCCCATATAGAAGAAATAAATCTAGGATACTTCAAATTATATCTGAAATGACAGGGGATAAAAGACATGCAAAAGCTTTAGAGTCTATAACAGATATTAGAGACGAATCTGATAGAAATGGTATTAGAGCTGTAATAGAATTAAAGAAAAATGCAGATGAAGATGTTGCCGATAAAGTATTAAAATATTTATTTAAAAAGACTGATTTACAATGTAATATAAGCTTTAATATGGTCGCACTTGCAAATGGTAAACCGGAAACCATGAGTTTAAAAGCGATAATAAAATACTATGTAGAGCATCAAAAGGAAATCATAACAAGAAGGACACAAAAAGAACTTGATGCAGCTAAGAAAAGACATCATATTGTGGAAGGTTTCATAAAGGCAATAAGCATTTTAGATGAAGTTATAGCAACAATTAGAAGTTCAAAATCTAAAAAAGATGCTTCAGATAATTTGATAAGTAAATTTGAATTTTCAGAAGCACAGGCACAAGCTATATTGGAACTTATGCTATATAGATTAACAGGTCTTGAAATAGAGACATTCCAAAAGGAATATGAAAAGCTTGAAAAATTAATTAAAAAACTTGAAAAAATTCTGTCTAGTGAAAAAGAACTTCTAAAAGTAATAAAAACTGAATTGAAAGAAATAAGTGATAAATATTCTAATAAGAGAAGAACTGAAATTATACATGATGATAATGAAAGTAAAATAGATATTGAAGAATTAATAGTAGTAGAAGATGTAGTAATCACAATATCAAAAGAGGGATTTGCAAAGAGAATACCTGTTAAAAATTATAATAGATCTAACTCAGAGCCAGAAGATATTGAATATAGAGAAGGAGATTCCTTAAAATATTTAATAAATTCAAATACTAAGGATACATTGTTAATATTTACTGATAAAGGCTTTATGTATCAGACAAAAGGTATTAACATTCCAGAACTAAAATGGAAAGAAAAAGGGGACAGATTAGATGGAATTATTAAATCATTAAATCTTGATAATGAGAAGATAGTTGGTGTAATATCTTTAGATAATTTCACTCCAGATAAAGCATTTAGATTTATAACTAAAGGTGGAGGAATTAAGTTAAGTTCTTTAGATAAATTTCAAACATCATATGCTAAGCTTCAGGCTTTAAAGCTTAGGGATGAAGATGAATTGATAGATGTAACCATAAGAGACTTAGACGAAGTACCTAAGTTCTTGAAATTCAAGAGCAAGCTAGGACTTGAATTTACTCTTGAAGTAAAAAAACTTGAAGATACTTCTAGAAATATATTACCTATTCAATTATTTAATTTTGCTCAAGATGATGAAATTATTGAAGTTCAGGATAGCGAAGAAATAGAATTTTTCGAATTAAATATTGGTATTACGGATAAGAATAAGTTTAAGGCTTTTGAGAGAATCAAGGAAGATCCTCTTAAGGTTAAAACTAATTCATTGAAGGAATTATTGATGTTTAGTAATAAAGGATATGTATATAAAGTGCCTGTATTTTTAATGAAGAACGTATTAGCTGGCGAAGTGCCAGTAGAAGCATTTTTAGGAAAGCTTCAAAAAGGAGAAAAGATTATCAGTATAACTTCACTTGATTCTTATGATGATGAACTAGGAGTATATACGTTTACTAAAAAAGGAATGATTAAAAAGACTTTACTTAAAGAATTTGAAGGGGAATTCTTTAAACAAGTATGTTATAAATTTAAATTTGAAGATGATGAAGTAATCTCGGTAGAGGTAAATCAGGCAAAGTTCGGTCATTTGATTATGATAACTAAAAAGGGAATGGCTATAAGATTTCCAGTTGAAAATGTTAGTGCTATGGGAAAAGTAGCTTCAGGTGTTACGGGAATAAGTTTAAGGGACGAAGATGAAGTGATTTTTGGAAAGTACCATAGTAATTATATAAGTAGTGAAGGAAATAGTGTAACATTATCTTCAAATGATGCACAAATAGTATTGGCTTCAAAATCAAAGAAAAAATCGGTTGTTAAGATAAATGATATAAAGCTTCAAAATAGAGCTGGAAGAGGTGCAAGTATAATGATGATTGTACTTGATGATGAAATAAAAGATGTAACACTTAACTAGTTATGAGTGATGAGCTATAGTTGGAAAATTATTTTATATAACAACTTATAACTTTTAACTTTGAATTTGTGGTGGTATAATATAGATATAAATATGAAATTTATAGAATGAGGATGTTCTAAACTAAATTTAGAATATCCTCATTTAATCATGTTAGTAAAATATTTGATTATATATTTTTTGATGTGTCATAAATTTGAGGAGGAATTTATATGAAAAAAGTATGCATATTATTAGCAGAAGGTTTTGAAGAGATAGAAGCTTTAACTGTATCAGATATAATGAGAAGAGCAGAAGTAACATGTGATTTAGTCTCAATAGGAGGAAAAAAGGTGCAATCAAGCCATGGAGTAACAGTGGAGGCAGATAAGATTTTTGAAGAAAACATGGATTATGATCTTGTAGTTATTCCAGGTGGGATGCCAGGAGCAACTAATTTGAGAGATGATGAGAGAGTAATAAAGTTTGTTAAAAAACAAAATAAAGAAGGAAAATTATTAGGAGCAATATGCGCAGGCCCAATAGTACTTGGAAGAGCCGGACTTACTGAAGGAAGAAATATAACATCTTATCCAGGATATGAGGATGAATTACCAAACTGCGAATATTTAGAAGAAGCTGTAGTTGTGGATGAAAATATTATAACCAGCAGAGGACCTGCGACAGCAATGACATTTGCCTATAAATTATTAGAAGTTCTTGGATATAGTCATAAGGTAGAGGGGATTTCTTCAGGTATGTTATATAAAATGTTTATAGGATAACCCAATTTTCTTAGTTATAACTCATAATTTATAATTCATAACTAGAAGTGGTGCGTAGAGGAGAAATAATGACAGAACGATGGTTCATTAAGAATATAAAAGCTGATTATAAGCAGATATCCAAAAAATATGGAATAACAGAACTTATGAGTAAGCTTATAGTAAACAGAAATATTATAAATGATGAAATGATAAAAAGTTATATAAATCCAGGATTAGATAAACTTCATGATCCAAGTGAAATGAAGGATTTAAATAAAGCTGTTCAGATAGTTATTGATAAAATAAAATCAGGTAAGAAAATTCGAATTGTTGGGGATTATGATGTAGATGGTGTCATAAGTATTTATATTTTATATAAGGCATTAATAAGATGTAATGCTAATGTGGATTATGAAATTCCAGACCGAATTAAAGATGGATATGGAATAAATATCAATATAATAAAACAAGCAAAAGAAGATGGAGTAGATACGATTTTAACTTGTGATAATGGTATATCAGCTATAGAACAAATAAAGTATGCCAAAGATTTAGGGATGACTGTAATAGTGACAGATCATCATGATATACCATTTATTGAAGAGGAAGATGAGAATAGGAGATTTATAAGCCCAAATGCAGATGCAATAGTAAACCCTAAGCAGGAAGAATGCAAGTATAAATTTAAACAATTATGTGGCGCAGGAGTGGCGTTTAAACTTGTAGAAGTACTTTATGAAAATTTAAGTATAGATAGAGAAGAAAGTTATAAATTTATAGAATTTCTAGCAATAGCAACTGTTTGTGATGTTGTAGATTTAGTTGATGAAAATAGAATTTTTGTTAAAAAAGGACTTGAATTAATAAATAGTACTACTAATTTAGGATTAATGGAATTGATACGTGAATCAGAATTAGGAGAGAAAACTTTATCTGTATATCATTTGGGATTCATAATAGGACCGTGTATAAATGCATCGGGGAGGTTGGATTCTGCTAAAAAAGGATTAAAATTATTACTTTCAGATGATGAAGAAGAAGCAGTTATGCTTGCAAAAGAAATAGTTAGGTTAAATGAAGAAAGAAAGGACATGACTATGAAAGGCGTGGAGGCTGCTACGGAAATTATTGAAAAGAAAGGATTTATGAATGACAAGGTATTCGTTATTTATATTCCAGATGTACATGAAAGTCTGGCAGGAATAATAGCAGGAAGAATTCGAGAAAAATATAATGTTCCAACTTTAGTTATAACTAAATCTGAAAGTGGAGTGAAAGGCTCTGGAAGATCTATAGAAGAATATAACATGTTTGAGGGACTTGTTAAGTGCAAAGATATACTTGAAAAATTTGGAGGACATCCTATGGCAGCAGGTTTTTCATTAAAAGAAGAAAATATAGATGAGCTTAGAAAAAGATTGAATGAAAATACAACTTTAGATGATGAAGATTTGCTGAAAAAAATTACTATAGATTGTGTGCTTCCGCTAGACTCAATAAGTTATGAATTAATTAATAATTTAGAAAAATTGGAGCCGTTCGGTAAGGCTAATTCTAAACCTTTATTTGCTGAAAAAGACGTTAATCTGTTAAAAGCAGCAATACTTGGCAAGAATAACAATGTACTTAAATTGAAGGTGAAGACTAGGCAGAATAAGTTCATTGATGCAATTTATTTTGGAGATATCAGTGGATTTGAAGCGCTAATAACAGACAAGTTTGGAGCAGAGGAACTGCAAAAACTTTATGAGGGAGCGTATAATGATGTAAGGTTAGATTTAGTATTCTATCCAAGTATTAATGAATACAATGGTAATGTTACAATTCAAATTGTAGTACAAAACTACAGATAGTTAATTTAGTTCACAGTTTACAGTGCACAGTTGAGGATTAAACTCTTTCAGAGTTTAATAAAATTAAAGAAATCCTGCAAGGAAAATTAAGAATTAAAATTTTAAGTAAAAGCCCAAAAAGTGAATGTTCAAATTTTGCATTTGGAAACATGAATTTTTTCCATAACTGTAAATTGCAAACTGTTAACCGTAAACTGACTAAGAGGGGTGTTTTTTGTTGAAATATAAAATAATAATGACAGGAGGAGGAACAGCAGGTCATGTTACTCCTAATTTAGCGTTAATACCAAAATTAAAAGAAAAAGGATTTGAAATAAAATATATTGGAAGCATAGATGGGATTGAAAAGGAAATTATTAATAAAAATAATATACCTTTCTTCGGAATTTCATGTGGTAAGTTAAGAAGATATTTTGATGTAAAGAACTTCACAGATCCATTTAAAATAATGAAGGGAATTATGCAGGCTTTAAGGATTTTATCCAAAGAGAAACCAGATGTTATTTTTTCAAAGGGAGGTTTTGTAGCTGTACCAGTTGTCATTGCTGCTTCTATAAAAAAAATACCAGTAGTAGCACATGAATCTGATATGACGCCAGGCCTTGCAAATAAATTGTCAGCACCTTTTTGCGACAAGTTATGTGTAACATTCAGAGAGAGTTTGAATTATGTAAAAGGAAATAAGGGAGTTCTTACAGGCAGCCCTATAAGAGAAGAAATACTTCATGGAGACAAAATAAAAGGAAAGAAAATATGTAATTTTAATGATGATAAAGAAATTCTGCTCATCATGGGTGGAAGCCTTGGCTCAAAGTTAATAAATGAGGAAATAAGAGGAATTTTAGATAAGCTTCTGAAGGAATTTAATTTAATTCATATTTGTGGAAAAGGAAACATAGATAGAAATCTTATAGATAAAAAGGGGTATAAGCAATTTGAATATGTAAGTGAGGAATTACCAGATCTTATGAAGGCAGCAAACTATATGATTTCAAGGGCTGGAGCAAATTCCATATTTGAGTTTTTAGCATTAAAGAAACCTACATTGTTGATACCTCTTTCGAAGAAGGCTAGCAGAGGAGATCAAATTTTAAATTCTAAATCTTTCGAAAAAGAAGGTTATTCACTAATGCTTCAAGAAGAAGAAATTAATAAGGATTCATTATATGAAAAGATTTTAGAATTAAAAGAAAAAAAGAAAAAACTTATAGACAATATGGAGAAAAGTCAAGCTAAAAATGGTGTTGAAGCGATAGTAAATGTAATACTAGAAAGCATCAGGAAGTAAGAGATATTATGAAAGTAATGAATTATAAGCTATGAGTTAAGGATGAAATCCCCTTAACTAGTTTACAGTAGATATCCAATTTAAGACTTTTACATATACATTTGCATAAGAACTATAAATTAAAAGATTTGCACAAATGTATAAAATTACTTTTGATTTGGGTATCTATAGGTGGTTAGCAACGATAAAATATATATTTATAACTTAAAATAATACAAATTATACAATCAAATCTTGCAAAAAAAAATATGTGAGATATAATAAAAGGGTAGGTTCAGTTTTAGTTAGAGACGTAAGTTAATTATTTAACGAAAAGATGAGGTGCTGTTTCGATGAAAAAAGTGTCAATCATTTATTGGAGTTGTGGTGGAAACATAGAGGCCCTTGCAAATGTCATGGCAGAAGGTGCTAGGGAAGAAGGAGCAGAGGTAAATGTAATACATGTGGGAGATGCTACAGTTGAAGATGTGTTGAATTCAGATTCTGTTGCTTTTGGAAGTCCTGCAGTGGATGCCACTAAAATAGAACAAGAGGAAATGAAACCATTTCTAGAACAGTTAATAAATTTCAATGAACAGAACAAGAATAAGAACTGTATTTTATTTGCAACCTATGGATGGATAGAGGATACTTTCATGAAAATATGGAAGGATGAAATGACATCCTATGGTTTTAATGTCATTGGAGATTTAGCAGTTAAAGATTCACCAACTAAGGTACAATCAGATATTATTAAAGAATTAGGAAGAAAATTAGCAAAGTAATATGCTGATTTTTACTCTATATGTGTAAATTTAAGAATAATATTTTAACTAGCTGAATATTGTTATGTATATTAGGTGGTCTTACAGACTAGCTTATATAAATTTAAATTACTCTAAATTTAGTTTTAAAATTAGAAAGAGGGGTCAAACGCGATGAGAAAAATGAAAACTATGGATGGTAATACTGCAGCAGCTCATATATCTTATGCATTTACAGAAGTTTCTGCAATATTCCCAATTACACCATCATCACCAATGGCAGAACATGTTGATGAATGGGTAGCTCAAGGAAGAAAAAATATTTTTGGACAACCTGTTAAGGTTATGGAAATGCAATCAGAAGCTGGAGCGGCTGGTGCAGTTCACGGATCTTTACAAGCTGGAGCTTTAACAACAACTTATACAGCTTCACAAGGTTTATTATTAATGATACCAAACATGTATAAAATTTCTGGTGAAATGTTACCAGGAGTATTCCACGTATCAGCTAGAGCATTAGCTACTTCTGCTTTAAACATATTTGGAGATCACCAAGATGTTATGGCAGCAAGACAAACTGGTTTTGCAATGCTTGCAGAAGGATCAGTTCAAGAAGTAATGGATTTAGCAGCAGTAGCTCATTTAACTGCTATTAAAACAAGAATTCCTTTCTTAAACTTCTTTGATGGATTCAGAACTTCTCATGAAGTACAAAAAATTGAAGTTTTAGAATATGATGAATTAGCAAGCCTACTTGATTGGGATTCAGTTAAAGCTTTCAGAGAAAGAGCATTAAACCCAAATCATCCTGTAACTAGAGGAACAGCTCAAAATGCAGATATCTATTTCCAAGAAAGAGAATCTGTTAATAAATTCTACAATGAATTACCAGAAACAGTTGAAAGCTATATGGCTGAAATTACTAAATTAACTGGTAGAGAATATCACTGTTTCGATTACTATGGAGCACCAGATGCTGATAGAGTAATCATAGCTATGGGTTCTGCTACTGACGTTTGTGAAGAAACTATAGATTACTTAAATGCTAACGGACAAAAAGTTGGTGTTATTAAAGTAAGATTATTCAGACCATTCTCAAATGAAAAATTATTAGCTGCTATTCCAAAGACAGTTAAGAAAATCGCTGTTTTAGATAGAACTAAGGAACCAGGATCAACTGGAGAACCATTATACTTAGATGTAAGAAATGCATTCTATGGACAAGCTGATGCACCACTTATTGTTGGTGGAAGATTCGGTTTAGGTTCAAAAGATCCAAATCCAGGACATATTGCTGCAGTTTATGCTAACCTAGCACAAGCTACTCCAAAGAATGGATTCACAATCGGAATCGTTGATGACGTAACAAATACTTCATTAGAAGTAACTGAAGATATAGATGCAACTCCAGAAGGAACTACATCTTGTAAGTTCTGGGGACTTGGATCAGACGGTACTGTTGGAGCAAACAAGAGTGCAATCAAGATCATTGGAGATAATACAGACATGTATGCTCAAGCATATTTCTTCTATGATTCAAAGAAATCAGGAGGAATTACTGTATCTCACTTAAGATTTGGTAAGAAAGCAATTAAGTCACCATACTTAATAAACAAAGCAGACTTTGTTTCATGTTCTAACCAATCATACATCCACAAATACAATGTACTTGAAGGATTAAAACCAGGTTCTACTTTCTTATTAAATACTATCTGGACTCCAGAAGAATTAGAAGAAAAATTACCTGCTTCATATAAGAGATTCTTAGCAAACAACAACATTAAGTTCTACATTATCAATGCTGTAGGTATTGCTCAAGAAATTGGTCTTGGTGGAAGAATCAACATGATAATGCAATCAGCTTTCTTCAAGTTAGCTAACATTATCCCAGTTGAAGATGCTATTAAACACTTAAAAGATTCAGTTGTAACTTCTTATGGTAAGAAGGGTGAAAAAGTTGTTAATATGAACAACGCTGCTATAGATAAAGGTGTTGAATCAATCGTTGCAGTAAATATTCCAGAAGCTTGGAAGACAGTTGCAGATGAAAAAGCAGTAGAAATTAAGCATGCTACTAAATTTGTAAAAGATATAGTTATTCCAATGAATAGACAAGAAGGAGATCAACTTCCAGTTTCAGCATTTGCAGGTATGGAAGATGGTACTTTTGAAAATGGTACTGCAGCTTTCGAAAAGAGAGGAATTGCAGTAAATGTTCCTGAATGGGATTCAGAAAAGTGTATTCAATGTAACCAATGTTCAATGGTATGTCCACATGCTGCTATAAGACCTTTCTTATTAACAGATGCAGAAAAGAATGCAGCTCCAGGTGCAGCTAAAGTTGTAGCTGCTAAGGGATTAAAGACTGAAGAACCATTATTATACACAATGGGTGTAACACCACTTGATTGTTCAGGTTGTGGAAACTGTGCTCAAATTTGTCCTGCTCCAGGAAAAGCATTAGTTATGAAACCACAAGAATCTCAACATGATCAAATAGATGTTTGGGATTACTTAACTCATGATGTTTCAGCTAAGAAGAACCCAATGAGCAAGACTACAGTTAAGGGTAGCCAATTTGAGCAACCATTACTTGAGTTCTCAGGAGCTTGTGCAGGTTGTGGAGAAACTCCATATGTTAAAGCTATAACTCAATTAGTTGGTGATAGAATGATGGTTGCTAATGCAACTGGATGTACATCAATTTGGGGAGGATCAGCTCCTTCAACTCCATATACTAAGAATAAAAATGGACATGGTCCAGCTTGGGCTAACTCATTATTTGAAGATAATGCTGAATATGGATTAGGTATGTTCTTAGGAGTTAAGGCTATAAGAGAAAGAATTGCAGAAAAAGCTGAAGCTGCTATAGCTGCAAATGATCCAGCAAAAGCTGAATTACAAGAATGGTTAGACAACATTAATGAAGGTGAAGGAACTAGAGAAAGAGCTGATAAATTAGTTGCTGCGTTAGAAGCATCTAACACTGAAGCTGCTAAAGAAATATTAGCTGAAAAAGACTACTTCGTTAAGAGATCACAATGGATCTTCGGAGGAGACGGATGGGCTTACGATATCGGATACGGTGGAGTTGACCATGTATTAGCTTCAGGAGAAGACGTAAATATATTAGTAGTAGATACAGAAGTTTACTCAAACACTGGTGGTCAATCATCTAAATCTACTCCAACTGCTGCAATCGCTAAGTTTGCTGCATCTGGTAAGAAGACTAAGAAGAAAGATCTTGGAATGATGGCTATGAGTTATGGTTATGTATATGTAGCTCAAATTAACATGGGTGCTGATAAGAACCAAGTTATGAAAGCTATTGCAGAAGCTGAAAGCTATAAAGGACCATCATTAATAATAGCTTATGCACCATGTATCAACCACGGATTAAGAATTGGTATGGGTAACAGCCAAGAAGAAGCTAAGAGAGCTAGTGCATGTGGATATTGGCAAACATATAGATTCAACCCAGAATTAAAAGATACTGGAAAGAATCCATTTACATTAGACTCAAAAGAACCAACTGCAGACTTCAAGGAATTCTTAATGGGAGAAGTAAGATACTCTTCACTTGCTAAGGCATTCCCAGAACAAGCAGATGCTTTATTTGAAAAGACTAAGAAAGATGCTATGGAAAGATTAGAAGGATACAAGAAATTAGCTAATCAACAATAGTATTTAAAATAATTAGATAACTAAATTTGCGCGAAAAAGAGAAGCTGCTTATTTATAGAAGATTTCTATAAATATAGTGGCTTCTTTTTTTATTCTTTAAATAAGTTAGAGCTTGATAAAACTGTAGATGAGTTCTGAAAACAAGGAAAGATAGCAACTGATAATTGATGATGGATAATTTAGAGAAAAAGCTTACAGCTCTTTGGAATAAAAAACGAAATTTTAAAAAATATAGAAATAATTCTATCTATAATTGTAAACTATACTTTTAAAAGTGTTAGCTTTAACATAGATTTAAAAAAATATTTTTATTTTAGGGTTTTAATTTATGTGAATAAAGGGTAAAATTAATTAAGATATTATCAAAAATAATTACTGCATAGAAGTACATATTTTGTGGTATGATACTTTAAAAATTTGAAAATTACTAATGTAGTACTGTAACAGTAGATATAAATTTACAAAGCAGCTATTTTTGATGTATATAACCAAGAGGAGGTTTAAGAATGGAAAAAGATTTAGAAAAATGCGGATGTGGTGGACATAATCACGATGAAGGACATGAATGTAATTGCGGAAATGACCATGACCACGATCATGAGTGCGAATGTGGATGCAATGATGAAGATGAAAACTTCGTTATAGATTTAGAAGATGAAAATGGAAATGTAGTTACATGCCCAATAATCGATGAATTTGAATACGAAAATAACTCGTACTACTTAGCTCAAAATCCAGAAGAAGATTCAGTTTATCTTTTTAGATTAGATGGAGAAGAACTTGTAGTTCCAGATGAAGAGGAATTTGATAGAGTATCTGCTTACTATCAAGATGAATTAGTAGGCGAAGAATAAATATAATTAAAAAGACTTTGGTAATTTATTACTAAAGTCTTTTGGCATATTAAATAAAATAATAAGTCCAAAGCTCAAAGCTTCCATGAATATTTTTCATTAGGCAATGAGTAAAAGTGTCATCATAGGGAATCGAGAGTCATTCATGGAAGGTATGTTGACAGGTGGACTTGTTCTTTGCTGATTATGCCTTATGTTTCATATTGTTTACAATTATATATATTAATGATATATTTTTAGTATGTGACAAGAATGTATAATTGAATTTAAGGCATGTATAATAAATGATAAGTTAAAATGCTTCGTAATAGTTATAAATCTGAATTACAATAAAGAAACACTAAAGTAATTTTATATAGATAAATAAAGAATTTAATTTATTGCTTATAGTTTTTAGAGGATATTAAACAATTATAAGTTATGAATTATATGCATTTTTAATGAGTTATTTTTATGCCTGAACTTGGAGGGAAAAGCAATGCAATTATCTAAAAAAGCGGGGAATATCAATCCATCGATTACTTTGGCAATTACAGCAAAAGCTAATGAATTAAAGAGCCAAGGTGTTGATGTAGTAAGTTTTGGGGCTGGGGAGCCAGATTTTAATACACCAGAAAATATAATTAAGGCAGCTATTAAAGCAATGCATGATGGAAAGACCAAATATACTCCGGCAGGAGGATTATTAGAATTAAAGAATACCATATGTAATAAATTTAAAGATGACAACAACTTGGAATATAAGCCTAGTCAAATAACTATTTCAACAGGTGCTAAGCAATGTTTAGCTAATGCTTTTATGGCTGTTTTAAATCCGGGTGATGAAGTACTGATTCCGGTTCCTTATTGGGTTAGTTATCCAGAATTAGTGAAATTAGCTGATGGAGTACCAGTATTTGTAGAAACGTCAAAAGAAAATAATTATAAGTATAC